>CAZHKI010000035.1:0-4061 GCA_964533365.1 uncultured Maribellus sp.
ACTGAACCTGTTATATAAGTATAAAACACTTTCGGGGCCTGAGATAAGTAAGCATATCGGCGTCAGCCTGCCGACAACCATTTCGTTGCTCAACGAGCTTACTGAATTAAGTTTTATTGAAGTTCGTGGCACCGGAGAATCAAGTGGTGGAAGGAAACCCACCCTTTTTGGCCTGTCTACTAATTCAATATTTGTGATTGCTTGTGAGATTGAACGCTTTAGAGGAAAATTAACGATTTATAATTCCCAAAATCAAAAAGTAACACCTGTTGTCAAGTTTGAAACCTGTATTGATGACGATCAACTGGTAGATAAAATATATACGAATGCACAAAATCTAATTTCCGGCAACAACATTGAAGAGGATCGCATCCTGGGAATTGGAATCACTATGCCCGGTCTTATTGATGAAGTACAGGGAATAAACTACACCATTAAAAATAGGGAATACCAGAATGTAAAGGAACGCCTCGAAAATAAATTCGGGAAAATGGTGTATGTAAACAATGATGCCCGAATGCAGGCATATGGCGAGTATACTTTCGGTGCAGCAAAGGGATTTAAAAATGCCCTGATTGTGAACTGGAGCTGGGGGGTTGGTTTAGGGATTATTGTCGACGGGAAATTGTACAACGGCTCAACAGGCTTTGCCGGTGAATTTTCCCATATTCAACTGGTAGAGGATGGAAATCTTTGTATTTGCGGGAAACGGGGTTGCCTCGAAACGGTGACATCGGCTTATGTAATTGTAAACGAAGCCAAAAACGGGGTGGCCTCCAACTGCGTTTCGCAACTTACAGAACAGTTCAAAGGCCGTGAGAATGATATTACCCCAGAAGATGTAATCAAGGCTGCCCGTGCAGGCGATGAATTTTCGATTATGTTATTGCATAAAGTCGGTCTGGCCTTAGGGAAGGGGCTTTCTATTACCCTTCAGTTGCTCAATCCAGGGGTAATTGTACTGGGAGGGCCGATTTCGAGTGCTAACCAGTTTGTTCAGACCTCCATTCAGCAGTCATTAAATAAATATTGTTTGGAACAGATTTACAGCAATACAAAAATTGTTGTGTCGGAAATATGGGAACAATCCGGCCTTCTGGGAGTGACTGCCATGCTTTATCAAAAACTGTTCAGCGATATGCTGAGCTGAGTAATGAACTATCAGAAAAATAAATAAAAATGAAGAGAGAAAAACTCAAATTTCAAATTTAAATCTATGAATTTATGCGAAAGGTTTTATTAACACTAACCATGTGCTTTGCTCTGATAACAGGTGCAATAGCACAACACACAGTAACAGGTACAGTTACTGATGAAGATGGTATGGGAATTCCAGGAGTATCAGTATTGGAACAAGGTACCACTAATGGAACGATTACTAAATTTGATGGTACTTACAGTATTTCAGTGCAGTCGGCAAATGCTACGTTGCAATTCTCTTTTGTGGGTATGACAACGGTAACTGAAATCCTTAATGGAAGAACAGCAGTCAATGTTGCCTTAGTGACTCAAAGCGAGTCAGTTGAGGAAGTTGTTGTAACTGCATTGGGAATTAAACGTGACACACGTGCATTGGGGTATTCAATAGCCACAGTTAAAGGTGTTGATTTGGTTAAGGCAGGACCAACAACAAACCCTTTGGCGTCAATGTACGGAAAGGCTGCTGGTGTTGGTATACAAGCTACAGCGGCAGGGCCAATGGGTGGAATGAAGATCAATATTCGTGGTGCTCAAGGTTTGGAGAGTTCATCAAGTACCCGGCCTTTGTTTGTTGTTGACGGTGTTCCGGTTTACGATACTGAATCAAGCATGACTTCGCGGGGCTATGATCCGTTGAATTCATTCGATTTTGGATCTGCGATAAACGACATTAACCTGGAGGATATTGAATCTATGGAAATTCTGAAGGGGGCTAAAGCGTCTGTATTGTATGGTAGCGCCGGTGCAAATGGCGTTGTTTTAATTACCACTAAAAGCGGAAAAGGGACACGCGGGTTGGGAGTTCAGTTGACATATGGTCAGGAAGTTTTTGTTCCGACATCCTATATCAATTTCCAAAACGAGTTTGGTTCCGGAACCGATGAATATTCGTATAACTGGGAAGATGAGGCAGAAACCATTCGAAGAACCGTAAGTAGCCGTCAAAACTTTGGCCCGGCGTTCGATGGTTCCCCAATAAAATTCTTTGATGGTTCAACGCGTCCCTATTCTCCGTATAAAGATAATTATTTAGACCTGTTTAACAACGGTTCTGCTCGTAATGTGCAAGCTGCCATTCAGGGAGGGGGCGAGAAAGGAAATATGCGTTTGTCGTTTACAAATTATGAATATGATGGAATTACTCCGAATCAGCAGCAGGTCAGGAATACGCTGAGTTTTAGTGGTCAGATGGAGGTTTCTAAATTTGCCAAATTTGAGATTACTCAAAACCTTTATCAAACCGAATCTCAAAACCGTATGTCAAATATTCAGCATTTAATTGCCTGGGGAACTTTTAACCGCGATTATGATATAAAAACAGCCATGGAGCAATATGTTGATGAAAACGGTTATATGAGAGACCTTGGATCTCTTGGAAATCTGGAAGGTGACGGTTGGGGATATCCGAATTCTTTTGTTGGAAATACCGGTTTGTTCCAATTATTATGGAATATGAATAAAAACAGGAATACTGACAAACGAGTCAATTCAATTACTTCGATCAAAGCCACTTTTTCGTTTACTCCAACGATAAGTTTAGTGATGCAGGGAGGGTTAAATTATACTGATACTGATATTTCTTCTAAAGTTTTACCCTACCGGAAAAATGAAGAAAACGGAAGTTGGGAAGGTGGAAAATTTAGTTTTCAAAGGCAACGTAATGTAATCCAAAACTATGAGGCATATTTAAATTTTAATAAGTCATTTTTGGATGACAGGTTAAATGTTTTTGCTTTTGCTGGCCCTGCATTCCGGGCTGTCGATTATAATAATATTAATGTTGGGACAAGAGGGAATAGCAAATTCCCTGGATTCTGGTCGTTAACCAATGCAACCGCCTGGCCTGCCAGTTATGATAGTTATGTGTCGGGTTATGATCAGGAAAACGAATCGCTCTTTAGTGTTCTTGGACAGGGTACCATTTCTTGGGGAATGGAATATATTCTTGAATTCCAGGCTCGTAATGACTGGGCTTCTACCTTGCCTGAAGCCAACCGTTCATACTTCTATCCGGGAGCTTCTTTTACCTGGAACTTTACAGAGACTTTCGAGGTTCCTCATATTAATTATGGCAAATTTTATGTGTCCTGGGCTGATGTAGGTCGTCCTGCCAGTCGGTATTATGCTTTGAAAACTTATAGTATGGGAACTTTGCCTGCTCCAAATACGAATATTAACGACGTTACAGGACCTACAGATTTGTTTTCCGGAGATTTAAAACCCGAAAGGAAAAGAGAATATGAAGTGGGGACAAACCTGAGGATGTTTAAAGGTAATCGGTTAGAGCTCAACTTGAACTACTACAATGCAACCTGGTACGACCAAATCATGGGACTTCCTATCCCTGCCTCTTCTGGTGCCAGTCAGATTCGTATCAATGCTGGAGAGATTAACAATCAGGGGCTTGAGTTGTTCTTAAACGGTGCATTGGTTGATACTGAACCATTCAGATGGGAACTGTCGGGTACGTTGTCGAAACAATGGGATAATATCAAAAAATTATATCCAGGTGTAACTCAAAAGAACGAAAGTGCAGGAAATTTAATCAGGAGAAAAGCTGAAGGTGAACGAATGAATACTTTGTGGATTCAGGACTATGCTCGTGACGATAACGGTAATAGATTAGTTAACGATAACGGATTGTATTATTTGTCGACCGATTCTGAAGATGAAATTTGTCTGGGTAGTACGAATACCGATGTTTATGGAGGGGCAACTACCAACTTTTATTTCAAAGGAAACTGGGGTATGCTGAATATTATGGGAGCATTGGACTATAAATTTGGTGGTAAAATTCTTTCATATTCAAACTATTATTTGATGGGGAATGGATTAACGGTTGAATCACTTTCAGGTCGTCC
>CAZHKI010000035.1:4071-5106 GCA_964533365.1 uncultured Maribellus sp.
CTGGTCATGGAGGTCTTACCTGGACTGAAACATTAAGCGACGGAACAACACGTGAGCGCCACGATGGTATGATATTGCCTGGTGTAAAATCTGACGGTACTGAAAATGATATTGTTGTTTCTGCGGTAGATTATTACTCAACTTTCATTCATGATATGGGAACCGGTTGGCAGCCTGACCTGATTAAAAAGAATGACTATGTTAAGTTTAGGGAACTTGCCATAAACTACACTTTCCCAAAACGTATTTCGCAACAGTTGAAAATGCAGAAATTGTCTGTTGGTTTCACCGCCCGAAACTTGTTCTATATCTACAAGACTATCAAAAATATCGACTCTGAGTCATTATTGGGTACAGGAAACGATAGTTGGATAGAAAATACGAATTTCCCATCATTAAGGTCCTATGGATTTAAAGTGAATTTAAGTTTCTAATTTTTAAGCTTTAAAATATGAAAAAGATATTATTATATATACTGATTGTTACTTTTGTACTTGGATCATGTAACGACAGGTTGGATGAAGATTGGCAGGATCCTCAAGTATATCAGCCTAAACCTGAGGAAGTTATTTCAGGATTGTTTACCCATATGCAGAAAACCCGCTTTTTTATGAAGGACTATGGCGAATGGTATTGGTTCCTTAGCGGGTGGTATAATAGTTTTATCGGTGCAACCCAAATAGCAGAATTCTTACCATACAGTGCAGCCTATATCAACTTTTGGGCAGACTATCGTTATGGAGACCTCGACTATTTCATCGATAATGCGAACGGTAATACTGAACAGCGTTTTACTCGTTTATATACCGAGTTAAACAATTATGGATTGATCCGCGACGAAATTGCAACATTGGATGGAGCCGATGTTGATGACAACTTAATATATGCCAAATTATCAACCATTTTAAAGGATATTGTTACGTTGCAAACCGTTGACTTGTTTAATAGTATTCCTTATTTTGATGCCTACAAAGGATCTCAGGGCGTAATTTTTGCACCATACGATGATCCAATGGAAATATACAAGGCAGTAAT
>CAZHKI010000035.1:5116-9211 GCA_964533365.1 uncultured Maribellus sp.
ATATCAAACGATTGCACAGGAACTTCCTACGATTTATAATGGCATGTCGACCCTGGCTAAATCAACTTTTGCAACGCAGGATATTTATTTCAAAGGTGATGTAAACAAATGGGTACAGTTTATAAATGCTCATATCTTAAAATCTTGTATCCGGTTATCCGGAGTCGCTTCTGACTATGTAAAACCGTATATGACAGAAGCTGTCAAAAACCTGCCTGCTGAGGACTATACATTTGCTTCTCCATATGTGAACGAAAACCGCATTGGTAATTCAGCAGGTGGTATTGTAAGACGTGCTATGTATGAACAGTTCTATGCCCTGACGATTCCTGATGTAATTATGTGCAGAATGAACCGGGGACAAGATCTTTATGAAAAAGATATTGACGATCCTCGTCTTCCTGCCATCGCTATGGGGTTCAATAAATTTGGAAAATCAGATAGCATTGAATTTTACGGCGTTTCAGGAAACTGGGAGCGAAACAAATATCTTCGTACCTTGCCTGCTGATCAGGGCCGGAAATGGAACGTGTATCCGCAAGATGCTCCTCAATATAATGTGATTCAGCCAAATCGTTCAATGGATATTATGGTTCAGGCGTGTCCCTGGACATTCTACAATCCAATAACTTATGTATTTGGAGAGACCCCGTTTTATTTGTTCTCCAGGGCGGAAGTCGATTTATTGCTCGCAGAAACCGCACTCAAAGGGTTGGCTTCAACCGGAAAGTCAGCCGGTCAGCATATGAACGATGCAGTACAACATTCAACCGACTTTTGGTATGCAATGAACTCGGTTCCTAATTACGCCGGGGATATGGCAGACGAAACCAAAAAAATTCTGACTCCGGCAAAACCAGATGCAGGTATTATCAGTAATTATGCAGCAACAATTCAAAATGAATTTGAAAATGCTGGTGGTCTGGAAGACAAAATGGAAATTATTATGCAACAAAAATACATTCATTTGAATGTGTGGGAAGCTTTCGAGTGTTTTGCTGAACTACGCAGGACTCGTCATCCTAAACTGGAACCAATTACCTGTAAAGGAACAAGTTCTGAGTTGGTAAATGCAACCATGATGCTCGAGCGTTTTAAATTGCCTCCATCAGAAAAGGCAAACAATTACGAAGAATATTCTAAGGTAATGGCAGATGATGAATGGGGTAAACCTATTTTCTGGGTTCCTCAGGACAAAGTCAATGAAACGTATTTTATGCCGGAAGCAATAAAGCCACCGCTTCCTTAATTGATTAGTGATTTATAATCAAAAATCGTAGAAGAACATTTATTTTATTTGAACAAGGATGTAGGCAACTTGCCTGCATCCTTGTCTGTTTCGTTTCATCTCGTTTTTTTTGATGACTTACTCTTGCTGGATTCCCTCGTCATTGAAAAGTGTATCAATGTACAGAGGTTCTGATAATACATATAATGTCAAGCTTTAATAGAAATATCAGGTCTGTCAGTTATTGGAGATTACGAAAACTAAGGTAAATATTTTTGAATACATTTTAATAAACGAATTCAATGATAAGAGACTACAAAACAATAGTATTGGTATTAACCCTGCTTTTCTTTGGCATCGTGTCGAATGCTAAAGATGGTACACCGAAGCAGCTGAAAGTTTTTTACCAGACAATCGTCAATGGAGAAAAAAGCACAAGGGGAGAACAAACGGTGGTCGTTGCCGGACCGGAACAGGCCAAATCATATTCAGAAAGGCCCAACCATGTTCAGATGATTCCGCAAACTCCCACCGAATCGGTCTTTATCGATTTTAGCGAGAAAACCACCTACCAGGTTGCCGACCTCTACGACGGCAGAAGGATTTATTCTGGAACTGCTTTTTCGGATTATCCAGAATTGGTGGAAACCGGCGAAACCGGGGAGATTTTAGGCTACACCTGCAAAAAGGTGAAAGCCTCGCTTCGTTCCAATTCCATCGAAATTTGGTACACCCGCGATTTGGGTGTAAAAGGAACCCCGCTGATGAGCCACGGAATTGCTGACGGGCTGATTCTGAAAGTGGTCCGCAATGGCAATTTTGGACTGGAAGCTGTTAAAATCGAGGAAATCGGGAAAAAAGAACAACAATCCATTATTCCTGAAAACCTGGGCGAAAAAGTGGATGCTCCGCTTTACCGTTATTTGGTCACCAATAGTTTTATCACTACCGTCAATGTTTTCGACGACGAGCAAATCAGTTGGGGAAATCCAATCGAAAATCCCGAAGAAATCCAGAACGAAAAAACTTACCGCTTTGCCGGCGGGACCATTGTTACAAAACGGGTGAAACTGCCCGAAGTAACATCCGACTATCAGGTTTTTGCCGAATTGCAGCAGTATTCCAACGGCGACGCTTACGATCGCACCGGAACGGTTTTTATCATTCCCGAGGATAAGGAAAAATCGTTTTTCGATGCCCTGCAAAACGGCGTTCAGATGGTGCCTGCCTTTTCGGCTGCCAACGGAAAATATTACTATGCCACAATTTCAACTCCTGGTTTTTCCCCCGCTGTAGAGCTTATCCGTTTTTTTACCCCTTTCGGCATTCATCATTTTAACGAACAATCGAAGGTGTATGGACAGACCTGGGAAGATCGGGCTTACTACAAGCAGGAGGTTACCGAATTGCTGCCGCTTTTAAAAGGGGAAGCCTGGATTGGAGTTTTTATCGGAAATTACGATAAGGGCGGCCACAAAGTAACCCTCGACCTGAAATATTATCCCGGGAGCCGGATTGTGAGCGAACCAAAAGAAGAGCCTGAAAAATGGATTTATTCCTTGTTCAACACCCTGAACATTATGGAAATGGCAGGGCAGGAGTACGGGACCATGTTCGGGGATGATTCGCTGCGCATCGAATTTGAGGTGCCCGAAGGAGTGGAAAATCTCACCCTGCGCTATATCACCACTGGCCACGGCGGCTGGGGCGGAGGCGACGAGTTTAACCAGAAACTGAACGAGATTTTTGTGGATGACCAGCGGATTGGCAGTTACACTCCATGGAACTGCAACTGCGGAACATTCCGAAAATACAACCCCTCTTCGGGCAACTTCTGGAACGGAGTCACTTCAAGCGATTACAGCCGCTCGGGGTGGTGCCCCGGCGAAGCTGCCAATCCGGTTTTTATTCCCCTTAAAAACATTAAGCCCGGTAAACATGTAATGAAAATAGCCATCCCGCTGGGTAAGTCCGAAGGTGGCAGTTTCAGCCACTGGAATGTATCGGGTATTTTAATCGGAGATAAAATTTAGTAAAAGTAAAAAATAGAATAAGGGTTTTTTCCCCTGTGAATTGTCATTCAATTGTTAATGGTATTTTTTTTCATAAGTTTGCAATATGTTTGGTTAGTAAGTGCAGGATGATTGAGAAAGTCATCCTGTCCTTTTTTTATCGGATACCTTACCAGTGCATGATAAAAAAAACGAAGCCCGGATTAAATCCAGGCTTCGCTTATCAAATATTTCGATCAGATTTTTATTAAACCTTCAACTGGCTTTCGGCTTCAGCAGCCATCCTGACTCCGGTTGTTCCGCCCTGCGAAAGGGTAACATCGACAGGGGTATTGGATTTCCAGGCCCCGTTGGTAAAATCAGGGATTTCGATGGAGTTGGAACGGTTGGCCACCGACCATTCGCTGAGCGGTGCAATCACGCTCCACAGCGCTGCATCGTAAACATCCTGGTCGAGCGGGATTCCGTTTCGCAGACAGTCGATCAGGCGCCAGTCCATCATAAAATCCATACCGCCGTGACCTCCGATTTTTTTGGCCATTTCTCCAACCCGTTTTACAATTTCGGGTGTGTATTGTTCTTCCAGGACCTTCATTTCTTCGGGAGTAATCCATTCGTGTCCTTTGGAAATCTTACCCGGAGCAGGATATTTGCAGGCTACACCTTCAGTACCGCTCACCAGGTGGATGCGCGAATAGGGGCGCGTGCTGGTTACATCGTGCTGGATCATAATGGTTTTGCCTTTGCTGGTCCGTACCAGGGTGGTGTTCATATTTCCGCGGTAATTAGAGGTGTTAAATTCCGTCCAGAATGCATCTTCGGCTGCCAGAGCGGCAATCTTTTTCCCCATTTGAA
>CAZHKI010000035.1:9221-14858 GCA_964533365.1 uncultured Maribellus sp.
GTCGGTTGCAAACTGCTCAAAAAAGCCGTCTTCGGCAGCTAATTCCCTTGCCCGTTTACCCATCATAAAATCGTTGGTTGACATGGAAGTGAGGTAATCCATTTTGTCGCCGCGGTTGACATTCAGTATTTGGCAAACGGGGCCAAGTCCGTGAGTAGGATAGAGGTTGCCATTTCTTCCCTGGTTTTCACGTAAACGCCACATATCCGAATAACCATCCTTACTGATGTTGCTGTTGATCAGATTGTGGATGTAAGCGCCCTCAACATGGACAATTTCACCAAAATATCCCTGGCGGGCCATATTCAGGGTGAGGAGTTCGAAAAAGTCATAGCAGCAGTTTTCGAGCATCATGCAGTGTTTTTTCGTCCGTTCCGAGGTTTCCACTAATTGCCAGGCTTCCTCCACGGTTACAGCGGCCGGTACTTCGGTAGCTGCATGTTTCCCGTTTTCCATGGCATAAACCGCCATTGGAGTATGCATACTCCAGGGAGTACAGATGTAAACCAAATCAATGTCCGGGCTTTCGCACAACGCTTTCCAGGCTTCTTCGCTGCCGCCATATTCTTTGGCTTTCGGCAAGCCATGTTTTTCAAGAATTTGTTGTCCTTTTTCAATCCGTTCCGTGGTTTTGTCGCACAAGGCAACAATTTCAACGCCGTCAATATTCGATATCCTTTCCACTGCACCGGGGCCGCGATTGCCGAGCCCTATAAAACCGATGCGCACTTTTTCCAGTTTTGGGGCGGCATATCCACACATGTTAAATTGTTGCGGATGGTTTTTTGCAGCCGCTTCTTTTATTCCGGCCAATGCCGATTCGAGACCCGGTTTTTGAGGCTGGCTGCACGAAGATAATCCGCCGGAAATAACTCCGGCACCGGCTATCCCGGCAATCTGGAAGAATTTTCTTCTGTTCGTTTTCATTCGTAATTTGATTTATTGTTTTGAATTTATTTTAAAAGTGTTTTGTTAGTAATCAAAAAGATTAAAAATAATAATTAAAATTTCAAAATCAACGGAATTCTTGAGAATGTAATGGCGACTGAATTTTTTTTCTATCTTAGTTCTGCAAAAATTGAATTCATGGATCATCTGTCAATCCGTTTATTTTCCTGTTCAGGAAACATTTCAACTGTGATAATCAATTCCATTCAGCAACTTAATTAAATGAAACCTATATGAGAAAGATTCTGTTTTTACTGATTTTCAGTTTTTCCCTTTCGAAAGTATATTCGCAGGAAGTAGTAACAAAGGATGGCTGGAATTTTGGCGCCCTGCCTACCATCACTTTCGATACCGACCTGGGTTTTCAGTACGGCGCGCTGGTCGATTTATATCATTACGGCGACGGGAGCCGTTATCCAATTTATAACCACAAACTTTATTTCGAGGTTTCGAGGTTTACCAAAGGGAGCGGGATTAACCGGTTTTATTACGATTCCGATAAGTTAATCAAAGGGCTTCAAACGTCGGTCGATTTGAGCTACCTCTCGGATCAGGCATATGACTTTTATGGGTTTAACGGCTACGATGCCGTGGTTGTTCCGGAATGGTTCGATGATGAAACCAGTCAGTACAAAACCCGCATGTTTTATAAATACGACCGGAAAATGTTCCGGTTTAAAGTGGATTTACAGGGCAAACTTGCAGGAGATAAACTGAAATGGGCAACCGGTGTCACGCTGCTCAATTTTAAACTGGCTTCGGTCAACGTCGATAAGCTGAACAAAGGAAAAGAGGGAGAGGATGTTTTACCCGATCCGGCGGATGAACCCGGACTTTACGAAAAATACCAGGATTGGGGAATTATCTCCGAAGAAGAAGCCGACGGTGGTTTTGTTCCCACGCTGAAAGCTGGTTTGGTTTACGATACCCGCGATAACCGGCCTAACCCGATGAAAGGAATCTGGACCGAAGCTGTAGTCGAGGCTGCTCCTGAATTTCTGGGCGCCGAAAGTGCTTTTGCCAAACTAAGCGTTACCCATCGTCAGTATTTTACTATCATTCCCAAAGACCTTTCGCTGGCGTACCGGCTGAACTATCAGACCACCATTGCCGGTCACGCTCCGTTTTATTACCAGAGCCAGGTCATTGTTTCTGAAATGAAAGGCGCTACATCAGAAGGACTTGGCGGCTCGAACTCACTACGCGGTATACGCCGGAACCGCATTGTAGGCGATGGTTATTTTATGGGAAATGTGGAGGCCCGTTGGAAATTTGCCCGGTTCCAGTTTATTAATAACAATTTCTACCTGGGATTAAACGGCTTTGTCGATTTTGGAACGGTTACCAAAAAGATTGAAGTGACTGGTAATTCTTATACGGTTTTGATGCCTGAATACTTTGATAAAAATGCCGAAAAAATGCACTATTCCTATGGCGCCGGCCTGCGCATTGCCATGAACGAAAACTTTGTCATCAAAGTGGATTACGGGTTGGCTGCCGATAAACGCGACGGCGATTCAGGTATGTACATCGGGCTGAATTATCTTTTTTAGAATTTACCAATAAACTTTAATATTAAACCAATGAAACGAAACCATCTTTTTTCTGCCATTCTTTTATGTTTGGTGCCTTTTCTTTTTTCCTGTACTTCATCTGTGAAAAAAATTACTCCCGAAAGTGTGGGGCTTTCGGGCGATACGCTGGAAGTTGCTGCTAAAAAAATGCAGGAATATGTTGATAACGGTGAATTTGCCGGAATTACTTCGCTGGTTTACAAAAATGGAGAGATTGTACACCGGCAAAATGTTGGTTTGGCCGGATTAATCAATCCCAAATCGCTGGACGACCAAACCATTTTCCGGATTTTTTCGATGACAAAGCCGGTTACAGCCGTGGCATTAATGACGTTGTATGACGAAGGGAAATTTCAGCTTGACGATAAAGTTTCGAAATTTATTCCTGAATTTGCTGAAACACAGGTGTACAATGCTGAAGCCAAAACGCTGGAACCACAGGTTAATGAATTAACCATCCGGCACCTGCTGACCCACACCTCGGGGATTCCTTACGGCTGGGATCAGACTGCCTATGTTGATTCGCTGTACCGGGTAACCGGTGTTGGCGGTTGGGACGGGACCATTGGCGAGAAGGTGAAAGCTTTGGCTCAACTGCCTTTGAAAAATCAGCCCGGAACCAAATGGGAATATGGGCTTTCCATTGATGTGGCCGGCTACCTGGTGGAAATATTATCGGGGACTCCTCTTGATGTGTATATGAAAACCAAAATTTTCGATCCGTTGAAAATGAATGATACCGGTTTTTTTGTGCCGGAAGATAAACACAGCCGCTTTTCCGGTTTGTTTTCCCTGCGGGCCGATTCGCTGGTTGAAATGGAAGGCGGAATGGGCGCGGCTTTCAAAAATCCGGTAACTCTCTTCTCAGGCGGAGGAGGTTTGGTTTCAACGGCCAGTGATTATATGACGTTTTGCAAAATGTTGCTCAACGGTGGCGAACTTGATGGAGCCCGGATCATCAGTGAAGCGGCAACTCAGTTGATTATGTCCAATCAGTTGCCCGAAGGTCTGGTTTATGCCGAAAACAAAGGTTATGGTCTGGCTGGTGAAGTGAACCTCGAAACCGGTGTTTACGGCTGGGCTGGAGCAGCTTCAACAAAATTCTGGATTGATAAAAACAATCAGATGATTGTTTCAACCTTTGCCCAGCGTATGCCTGCTGAATATTCTTATGCCGATGAATTCTATTCGATTGTTTCTTCGGGCTTACAATAATTTTTAAATAAAGATTTTATTAAAGAAGGGCCGGAACATTTCCGGCTCTTTATTATTTATTTTAGAATGGTTGCCACCAGTATTCCCAGGTAATTGCCGAATGCATATCCCAGCAATCCGATGGTGAGCCCTGAAATGATGACATTTTTATTTTTCAGGGCGCCTGCCACTGCCGGCACAAACGGCGGCGAATAGGTCAGTGCGGTGATGGCAATGATGGTGGTATCGGCATCCACTTTAAAAATTTTAGCCAGCCCAACATGAATGACCATGGACCCCAGAACAGCCAGCAGTACAAATAAAAACAGTTGCAGGAACTCTATCTGGAACATGTTCCGCAGGTTGGCCATCGACGAAACCACCAGCGAAAATACAATGATAAAGTACATACCCAGCTGGAAACTGTTTTTCAGCCGGTTCACCGGTTTTAACAACGATGCGCCCAATCCCAGGGTGGTAATCAGTAAAATGGCCACCATGGTATCGTTGGGTTTGGGAACCAGCAGGCTGATTCCTCCACCAATGGCAAAAATCAAAATGGCCAGCGCAAATGCTTTCAGTAAATCGGGCAGGTTTTTCCGTTTAAACAGGTTGTCGAAATTTTCCATTTCTTTGGTTTCTTCGGCTAATTGCATCACATTTTCAGCTTTGTGTACCATGCCAAATTTCGGAAGGAACGTATGAAACACCCGTTGCGCGAAGGTCATCAGAAACAGCAACGCCACCGAGCCGATAATTAAATCGTAGGTGTGGGTAAGGATAAAAATATTTGGATCGACATTGAGCGCGGTGCCAATAGCGGCAAGGTTGGGCGTACCCCCAGTATATACTCCGATGAGCATCCCCGCAACTTTCCACGATTCAGGGATATGATTGCCAAAAAGATAAAATCCGATAAACACCGAAGCCAGCAACGAAACCATGGCCAGGATAAGCGACAGGACAGCCCCTTTGACCAGCTTCAGCCATTTTCGTAAATCGAGCGAAAACAGAAGCAACGGAATGGCCAGCGGGATAATCAGGGTCATGAACAAATCCTGCAAATGGAGGATTTGGTTCACGTAAAAATCGTAGTCGGCCAGTTGTCCCGATTCAATCAGCCGTAGAATTTCGTTTTTGGGAAGAGCAGTCGAGCTTCCGAGATATTTCCGGAATTCTTCGCCCGGCGCCGGAATGATCCCGATATTCCCGGCAATCAGCCCCAGCGCATAAGCCAAAACCACAGCGCCAATCCGGTTGAGTATGGAAAATTTTTTACAAAGATATATCAGAAAATAGGGCGCAAGAAGGTAGAAAATAATTAAGGCTACGATTAACCACATAAATTCCGTGTTAGATTTTCAGCGAACAAACATAACGATTTTTTTTGTTTGTAGTCGGGCAAAATACAATGGGATAATTTCCTGATCAAGGTATATTTTGTATGGGTTGAAGTGTTCTTATCTTTTATCACTGTTGTCCGGTAAACTTCTTTTAAAATGTTTCAGGTTGAGATTTCTCTCTCGCCTGAGGCGAGACGAAATGACAATCAGTAATTTATGTTTTGGGAGGGGGTGGGTTTTCGGCGAAGCCGAAAACCCACCCCCTCCCAACTGCAAACATCATTAAAAGTCCGTCATTCCGCAGCGAAGCAAGGAATCTTTTCAAAATTAACCGGACAGTACTGATTTTTTATGGTGATTTTTAAATAAAATTATCCGCGCTTTTGAAGTCTTTTCCCGTATTTGTCTATTTTTGCAGAACCGGGACGTTAGCTCAGTCGGTTCAGAGCGCTTGCTTCACACGCAAGAGGTCACTGGTTCGAATCCAGTACGTCCCACCAGTATTTTTTCATATGGATTCAGGAGAAAATTAAAGGTTAATTTTCTCCTTTTTTTTTAGAAACACGATATTTTAAGTC
>CAZHKI010000036.1:0-14838 GCA_964533365.1 uncultured Maribellus sp.
AAATCCCGGCGATACGTTCCTCGGGCTCGATTTATCGCACGGCGGCCACCTTTCCCATGGTTCGCCGGTTAACTCTTCTGGAATTTTATACAAACCATTGGCTTACAATGTGAAAGAAGACACAGGCATGGTGGATTACGACCAGATGGAAGCTCTGGCACTGGAGCACAAACCCAAACTGATTATTGGCGGAGCTTCGGCATACAGCCGCGACTGGGACTACAAACGCATGCGCGTAATTGCCGATAAAGTGGGCGCCATCCTGATGATCGACATGGCCCACCCGGCTGGGCTGATTGCTGCCAACCTGCTGAACAATCCTCTCGAATATGCGCACATTGTTACTTCAACTACACACAAAACCCTGCGTGGCCCGCGTGGCGGTATTATTTTAATCGGGAAGGATTTTGAAAATCCCTGGGGAATTACCACTCCCAAGGGCGTTGTACGCACCATGTCGTCGTTGCTCGATTCAGCCGTTTTTCCCGGCCAGCAAGGCGGCCCGCTCGAACACGTAATTGCTGCCAAAGCTGTGGCTTTTGGCGAAGCGCTTACTCCTGAATTCAAAGCATACCAGCAGCAAGTTCAAAAAAATGCCGCTGTAATGGCAAATGCCTTTATTGATTTGGGATACAAAGTGATTTCGGGCGGCACCGATAACCATTCAATGTTGATTGACCTACGTACCAAATTCCCCGAAATTACCGGGAAACAGGTGGAAAACACGTTGGTAAAAGCTGAAATTACAGTTAACAAGAACATGGTTCCGTTCGACAGCCGCTCACCGTTCCAGACTTCAGGCCTGCGCGTGGGGACCCCAGCCATCACAACCCGCGGGGTGAAAGAAGATATGATGCCGGTTATCGTTCAGTTGATCGACGATGTGATTTCAAATATCGAAGATGAACACACGCTAAAAGTGGTTGGTGAAAAAGTCCATCAGTTGATGAAGGATTTCCCGTTGTTCGCCTATTAGGAACTTGATATAATTCCGGGTTCAGGGTCTGGTACAATCTGTTTTAATGTTTTGCTTGCCCTGGCCCTGGATGTTAACTTAAAACTTTGATTCTGAATATCGATCCCAATAATGGAATGGTATAACATGCTGGCACTCGCCGGAATCGGGCTGGTGGTTGGTTTTATCAATATTATGGCAGGCGGGGGCTCGGTGCTGAGCCTGCCCATGCTGATGTTTCTGGGGCTTCCGGCCAACGTGGCCAATGGTACCAACCGGGTCGGCATCCTGTTTCAAAGTATAGTGGGTGTTAACACGTTCCGGAAAAAGGAGGTGATCGATGTAAAAACCGATTACAAACTGACCGTTCCGGCCGTTGTTGGTTCCATTGCCGGGGCATTGTTGGCCGTCGAAATCGACGAGGCGCTTTTGCGGAAAATCATTGCCATTCTGATGGTGGTTATGCTTTTGATGGTCATCCTCAAACCCGAAGTGTGGGTGAGGGAACAAGCCGGAAGAACAGGGGCCAGGCCAACGATCTTTCAGTATGTTATTTTCTTTTTGATTGGTTTCTACGGAGGTTTTATCCAGATGGGAGTGGGATTTTTCCTGCTGGCCGGGCTGGTGATGGGATGCGGCCACAACCTCGTAAAAGCCAATGCTGTTAAGGTTTTGATAACGCTGGTCTTTACTGTTTTTTCGCTGGCGGTTTTTCTGTGGAACGGGCAGGTCGATATTCTGGCCGGTTTGGTGCTGGCTGTCGGGAATATGGGTGGCGCCTGGTTTGGTGCTCATTTTATGATAAAAAATGGCGCAAAATATGTGCGCTACGTTTTAATTCTGGCTATGGTTATGGTGATTCTGCACCTGTTCGGGATATTTTAAATGGCAATATCAAAAGAAATATGGGAAACTTTCCCCCCTGGATTATATAACGAACCTGATTTTCTTGTGATGAATTAACTGAGAAATACCATCCAGATTGGGATGATTACTATGGAAAGCAACGTGCCAAGCACCACAATGCGGGCAACCAGTGTTGTTTCCAGTTTGTATTGCACTGAAAGGGCGTAGGGTGTCAATCCCAGGGGCATGGCCGAATCAAGAATGGTTGCTTTTAGTTGCATCGAATCCATTCCTGTGTTTTTTATCACCTGGTAAAAAAGGAAAGGCAAGACCAGCATGGTAATTGCCGACCATAATAATGCATTCGACCAGTCTTTCAGGTTGCCGGCCTGGTGCAATCCAAGGAAAATCCCGAGCGAAAAGAGGACAACTGCTGTTACCGAACCGGAAAACAGCAAAATGGTTTTTTCAATCATGCCGGGAAGATTTATACTAAAAATAACGATAAATAAACCGACAAGAACCGAAATCAGGAGCGGGTTTTTCAGGAGGCTGAACAGCAGCTTTTTCCCGTTCAGCCGGGTTTCACCTTGTATTTCCACGAGGATAATTCCCAGCGAAAAAAGCCAGAAAACATACACGACCGAAATAATGGCAGCCACCGGTAAGATGGAGTCACCAAATGCATTGTTTAGCACCGGAATACCAAGATAAGCTACGTTACCGAACGATAATACCAGAAACAACGAACGTTTTACCTGCAGTGAAAACCGGAAAATCTTACTGATAGGAAAAACCAGCAGCATACAAATGACTATATAAACCGAGTTGGTTACAATCAGCCGGGAGTACGATTGCTGACTGAGGTCGAGTTGCATCAGTGAAGCAATAACCAGCGCCGGGAACCCGATCCAGAGCGCGTATTTGTTGAGTATGTCAACCCATGTTTCTGAAGCTGCTTTGGTCCGTGAAAAAAGCAACCCGGAAAAGATAACAAGGAAAAGGGGCAAAACGCTTTGAAAAGCAACTACGAAAGTATCCATTCTCCGTAATTGATAAACGGTCGGACATCGGTAATCATCATTCCTGCTTTTTGAGCGGCTGAAATTCCTAAGTCGCCGTCTTCAAAAACCTGGCAGGAGTGTGGCTCGACGCCCATCAGACGGGCGCATTCGAGGAAGGTTTCGGGTTGGGGTTTGTGACGGGTTACATCTTCGGCCGTAACAACGGCATCGAAATATTTTAAAATATCCAGCGTTTTCAGTTGTACCTCGGCGCTTTTGCGGCCTGCGCCGGTTCCCACGCTCATGGGGAGTATGCCATAGTATTTTTTTACAATGGAAACCACTTCGTCAATGGGCTGCAGAAGGTGGGCCATATCCCAGAATGCAGTTTGTTTCATCCTGACAATTTCATACGGATCGGCCGAAAGTCCGTACTGGTCAACCACACGTTGCGCAAATTCAATGGTTGGCCTGCCGGTCATTTCAACAACAATCTGCGGGTCGAACTCAAAACCGTATTTTTCGCCCACCAGGTTCCAGGTGGCCAGATGTACCGGCAACGAATCCGACAACGTTCCGTCCAAATCGAAAATCAATCCTTTTGCTTCAGGTTGAACAACTATTCCCATTCTTTTTAATTTGTTACAAAAGTAACATGTTCAGTCAAGAATTTGACTGGATTTCGTTTGTTCGCAGCATGATTTAAAATTCTTTTAAAAGAATTACATTTGAACCGAACCTGAAAAATCAAAAAATATGATATCGATTATGTGAAGGTTTTTCAGAAAAAGAAGTGAACCGCTTTGAAATTAGTTAATCTCCCGGATTCTTGATTCTGATGTGGTTTTCTTCGTATCCCGTATTTGTGGCTGCCTGATTATTTTTGTTGAAAAGATTTTATCCCCATAGTTGTTTCCCTGCATCAACTTCGGTGATAGGACTATTAAACCGGATTTTTACCTGATATTCATTCAGTATGAATTGGTATTTAAGAAATGAAAATATGATTTTTCAGCTTCAGGTTTTCACCAGGGTTATACTTTCTTTTGTCAACTGAATTTGCGGGTGCAATGTTTTCGATAAATTCCCGTTTATTGCCTGACAGTGCAGTTTAATGACCGAAAAGCAGAACCGTTCTTCCGGAACATTATACAAAGTTTTATTACTTTTGGTGCAATAAATTTTTCAGAAAACTCAAACTGGAACAGCAACGCTGAAAATGAACGAAAGAAAAGTTCAGGTACGGAAAATATGTTCATAAAAACAAAATTACAGTAATGGTATGAAAATCTCCATCGTAGGTACAGGTTATGTCGGTTTGGTATCCGGGGCGTGTTTTGCTGAAACCGGCGTTGATGTGGTGTGTGTCGATATTGATCAGCAGAAAATCGACCTGCTGAATAACGGAGGGATGCCCATTTATGAACCGGGGCTTGAAGATATCTGCAAAAAGAACATGCAGAAAGGCAGGCTCACATTTACAACCAACCTGGCCGAAAGTATCAGGGACGCCGACGCGGTTTTCATCGCGGTAGGTACGCCGCCAGGTGAAGATGGCAGCGCCGATTTAAAATATGTGTTGAGCGTGGCCCGCGAAATTGGGCGGAACATGGATCATTACCTGGTGGTTGTCACCAAAAGTACCGTACCCGTGTGTACATCGGTGAAAGTAAAAAATGCCGTTCAGGAAGAACTCGATAAACGAAAAGCTGAAATTCCGTTTGACGTGGCTTCGAATCCCGAATTTCTGAAAGAGGGAAATGCTGTTGAAGATTTTCTGAAACCCGACCGGATTGTTATTGGAACCGAGTCGGAGCAGGCACAAAAAGTAATGAAGAAACTGTACAAGCCTTTTTTACTGAACGGGCACCCCATTTTGTTTATGGATATTACTTCGGCCGAAATGACCAAATATGCTGCCAATTCGATGCTGGCAACGCGCATCAGTTTTATCAACGAAATTGCCAATCTCTGCGAAATTGTTGGTGCCGATGTGGACGCGGTGCGGAAAGGCATTGGTTCGGATGCAAGGATCGGCAATAAATTTATCTATCCGGGCGCCGGCTATGGCGGTTCGTGTTTCCCGAAAGATGTGCAGGCGCTTATCCGCACAGCCGACGAAAACGGATATTCACTGGAGATTTTGAAAGCGGTTGAATCGGTTAATTTTCGCCAGAAATCGGTTCTTTTCGATAAAATTCAAATCCATTTTAAAGGTGATTTAAAAGGGAAACGTTTTGCCGTTTGGGGGCTGGCCTTTAAACCCAAAACCGATGATATGCGCGAAGCGCCTTCGCTGGTGATTATCGAAAAATTAATGGAAGCTGGCGCCGAAGTGGTTGCCTACGATCCGGTGGCCATGAACGAAGCCAAACACATACTGGGCAACAAAATTCAGTTTGCAAAAGATGAATACGACGCCTGCATCGACGCCGATGCGCTGGTTCTGGTAACCGAGTGGCCCGAGTTTCGTCTGCCCAATTTCAGGGTCCTTCAAAAATTACTGAAAAATAAAATCATCTTCGACGGACGAAATATCTACGATCCCGCGGAGCTGGCCGAATTGTCGTTTACTTATTACGGAATTGGCCGGAAACCTGTCATAAATCCATAAACTATGAAACGTATTTTAGTGACCGGCGGCGCCGGTTTTGTTGGCTCACACCTGTGTGAATATCTTTTACAAAAAGGCAACGAAGTGGTTTGCCTCGACAATTTTTTTACCGGAAAGAAAGAAAAAATCATCCACCTGCTTGATAACCGGTATTTCGAAATTGTCCGCCACGATGTAACCATGCCCTATTATATTGAAGTGGATGAAATATACAATCTGGCGTGTCCCGCATCGCCGGTGCATTACCAGTACAATCCCATCAAAACCATTAAAACATCGGTCATGGGGGCCATTAACATGCTGGGGCTGGCCAAACGGATCAAGGCCAAAATTTTGCAGGCATCCACCAGCGAAGTGTACGGCGATCCCGAACTGCACCCGCAACCCGAAAGTTACTGGGGGCATGTAAATCCCATTGGAATCCGCTCGTGTTACGACGAAGGGAAACGCTGTGCTGAGTCGTTGTTTGTGAATTATCACCAGCAAAACGGAGTGAAAATCAAGATTATCCGCATTTTCAACACCTACGGGCCCAAAATGGAACCCGACGATGGCCGCGTGGTTTCCAATTTTATCGTGCAGGCTTTGCAGGGAAAAGACATTACTATTTTTGGCGACGGGACACAAACCCGCAGTTTTCAGTATGTGAGCGATTTAATTGAAGGAATGCACCGGATGATGGCTACTCCCGATTCGTTTACCGGCCCGGTCAACATCGGAAATCCGGGCGAATTTACCATGCTAGAACTGGCAAATGAAATTATCGATATAACCGGCTCAAAATCAAAAATAGTTTACATGCCACTTCCCAAAGACGATCCAACCCAGCGCCAGCCCGATATCTCGCTTGCCAAAGAAAAGCTCAACGGCTGGGAGCCCAAAATCCCGCTCCGTGAAGGGCTTACAAAAACCGTGGCGTATTTCGACAGGCTATTGACATCAAACCTTTAATTTTCAAAACACATGGATTTAAAGACAAACTTTCTTCAAAAAATCAACAATAACACCGAAGTAGTTGGTGTAATCGGGCTGGGTTATGTTGGCCTTCCACTGGCTGTTAATTTTGCCGAAGTTGGCGTAAAAGTAATCGGGTTTGACAAGAGTCAGGCGAAAGTCGATAAAATTAATCATGGCGATAATTATATCAAAGACATTCGCGACGCTGTACTGCGCGAAGTGGTGACCAGCATTACCCTTTGTGCTACAACCGATTTTTCGCGGATTGCCGAATGCGACGCGTTGCTCATTTGTGTCCCCACGCCACTTGATGTTTTCAGGAAACCCGATATGAGTTACATTGAAAGTGCCTGTACCGAAATTGGGCGCTACATGAAACCCGGTACGTTCATCTGCCTCGAAAGTACAACCTACCCGACAACGACCGAAGATTTTATGTTGCCCATTATAGAACAGGAAAGCGGATTGAAACACGGTAACGACTTTTGGCTGGCGTACAGTCCCGAGCGGGTTGACCCGGGAAATAAAAATTTTCATACGCGTAATACGCCCAAAGTGCTGGGAGCCATGACTCCCGACGGACTGGAAATTGGTCAGGCGCTCTATAAAAAGGCCATCGACCACATTTATCCCGTTAGTTCGCCCCGGGTGGCCGAGATGGTTAAAATCTTGGAAAATACTTACCGGCTGGTCAACATCAGCCTCATTAACGAACTGGCGCTGCTGGCCGGGAAAATGGATATCGACATCTGGGAAGTTATTGAAGCGGCCAAAACAAAACCTTTCGGGTTTCAGCCGTTTTATCCCGGGCCGGGAATCGGGGGGCACTGCATCCCGCTCGATCCGTTTTATCTTGAACACATTGCCAAAAAGTTCAGCTTCGATTTGAGTATGATTCACACGGCAGGGCATATCAATATGCGGATGCCGCACTACATGTACATTAAAATTGCCACCGCGCTTAACCGGCAGCAAAAGGCTGTAAATGGCAGTAAAATCCTTTTCCTTGGCGTGGCTTACAAACCCAATATCGACGATGAACGGGAATCACCTGCCCTTGAAATCATTGATATTACAGCCCGGAAAGGCGGTGATGTCAGTTACCACGATCCATTTATTTTCAGGGTAAAAACCCACGGGGGATGTGAATTGACTTCGGTTGAACTGACTTCCGGCGTTCTCGCGCAAGCCGATTGTGTGGTGCTCACCACCAACCACGATGCTTTCGATGTGGCTTTCATCCGGCAGCACGCCCGGTTGATTGTGGATTTGCGCAACATGATAAGGGAACGGAGCGAGAAAGTGTATAAACTGTAACCAACTGCAAATCGGGGATAATCCGGACAATATTTTCTATTCTGGGCTGAATTCAGGAGGAGTTGGAAGCTGCAGGATTTAGTCATCAAAACCGGTAATGGTTACGCTGAAGTTATCGATAAAGGCAGGATCTTTTTCGATGTTCCAGATGTATATTTTCAGTTGCGAATGACTTTTTATCTCCCGCGTATCCACCGTCATTTCCATTCGGACCGGCCACCAGTTGGAATAGGCTTTAATGAATTTGTCGATGGGAAACCCGTTCCAGATGTAACTTCCCCCTTCGTTTTCGATGGAAACCACCAGGTTTGCTTTTGTTTCCCCGGAGAAATAGCAAAATACCCCGCACCCGATGTTGATTTTGCCGAAGCCTGAAATAACCAATGAATCAGTTTCAACAGAGAAAACAGCCGAGTATTCGTTGACTCCCGACGACAGTTCCCCTTCGTATTTCAACGTATTTGAAAATTCATTGCCATTCATATCCCACAACGGAACCGGCTGCTCGAACCCGTTGAACGTGTGAACCAGTTCGGTCCCCTGGCTGGAAGGGATGACGATCCGGTTCAGTTCGTAAATGGCAAAATCAAGGTTTTTGTCCTCAAAAAGCAGCGTGTTCGAAGGATGGATGTTCCGGACAAAATAAGGCAAATCATCGAAATTAACGTTCGACAAATAGCGGGTGTGTCCGTTCTGTAAAAGCAACATTTTTGGGGAACCGGACGAGTCGGTTTGCACTTCATCGTAATTCAGAAAAGTGGCGTTGTATTTTTTGTTGAAACAGCGGTAATAATTTCCCAGCCGTTTCTGAACTTCGTCGGTTACGACAGTCACTCCATCGTATTTTTCCAGAACCTGTTCCAACATAATTTGTTTTTGTTTGCGGTAATTCACCTTTTGCGCATACCGGACCGATTTGAAGGGAATGAGCATTAAAACCAGCACCAAAACAACGGTGAACCACACCGGACTGAATTTTTGTTTTTTCAGAAAAAAGGCGGCAGTAAACAAGACGGTTAGTGGAAGATAGTGGGTTTGAAAACTTTTACCCGGGAAAAAACAGGCAGATGCCGAAACGGGCACGAGCAATAAAATAATGAGCACGGCATGTTTTTTTGTTTTCAAAAAATCGTTGATGACACTGGCCGCGGGAATGGCAGCCACGGGAATTAAAAAAAGATAATGCCGCGGATCCAGGCACATGGGCGAATAGGAATTCACGGAAATGGTCATGAAATTTGACGACAGGAAAAGGATAACAGACGCAACCAGCCAAAAGGAAAACGAATGGCCAAAGCGAAAAATGCTTTTCAGTTTGCCCGTCAGCACCAACACGAAAACGAAGATAAAACTAACCAGCATTCCCTGAAAAATCAGAAGCCTGATAAATCCGTAACTGATTCGTTCCAGCAAAAATTTCACGGGCTGCCGGTCGTAGCTGCAGAGGTTGAGGTAACTGTTTTGGGTAATGGCTTCGAATCGTTTGGCAAAATCGCCGGTTAACAGCCAAATGAGAAAAAAGTAGGTTGAAAGGGTTATTATTCCAATGATCAGGAAATAAATCCAGAATTTTCTGTCGCGCTTTAACACAAAGTCGGCCACAGCCAAATACAATACCAGAGGCAAAATCAGAACAATGGTTTCCTTGGCCATAAAACCAAACAGCAGTGAAAATGCCAGTAACGCGGCGTGAGCGGCAGCGTTTTTCCTGACGATATATTTGTAATGGTGGATGATATAAAGCGACAGCATCACCGAAAATGCCACATAAATGTCGGGCATTATTTTATCGGAATAAAAAATGAACCAGCCCGAAAAAAGGGTGAGCGACAGCCCGATCATCAGCGTGATATTGTTTCTTTTGTTCAATGTTTGAAAGACAAGGTAGAGGATTAAACCGGTGATGAGCAAAGAGGGCAGGGAAGAGGCAAAATCGGAAACGCCAAACAACCGGTACGACAGCGCCGTAAGCAAAATAACCGGAAACCGGTAAGTATAATGATCGTCAAAATGATATACTCCGTGGGTTGCATCAACAGCCAGCCCGGCGTAGTGAAGATCGTCGTACCCGAAATGGCCGGCATACCCGAAAATGTGGCAGGCAATTAAAGCAACAATATGAAACAGGAAGATGAAAAACCGGATCTGTTTGTTGTTCATAACCTTGAAGTTGGTACCGTGGCGATAAAAATAGTCAGGAAACCGCTCTTTTTCATGAAATGGTTCCATTTTTTTCATGAAAAGACTGATATTGAAAAATAACCACAGAACAAAGAACGGAATTTCTTTCAATCGGGATCAAAATACTATTTTTGAAACCAAATTGAATACGGGTTTTCATGGAAAAAATTCACATCGGTTTTTTGGGAGCTGGCGGAATAGCCCGCGCCCACGCCTATTCCATTCAGGCATTGAAATATTATTATAACCAGGTTCCGGAATTGAATCTTGAATCGGTGGCTTCGGCCCGAAAGGAAAGCCGCGAAAAATTTGCCGCAAAGTTCGGGTTTAATAAAGCAGAATCGGTTGAAGAATTTGCAGCCAACGAAAACATTGAAGCAGTTTTTATTCTTGGCCCGAATAAAGTTCATTTTGAGCATTTTAAACTGGCGTTGCAAATGCCCCATGTGAAATACATTTATCTGGAAAAACCGGTGTGTGCCTCGCTGTCCGAGGAGTTGGAAATGAGGAAACTGCTGGATGAAGTTCCGGAGGATGTAAAAATACAGGTAGGCTTTCAGTACCTGCAAACCTCGTCGGTTCGTGAAGCTTTAAAATTTTGGGAATCCGGTAAACTGGGAAAACCTATTCATTTCGATTTAAAATATTACCACGGCGATTACCTGCAAACGGCTTACCGCGAAAAAAGGGTAACCCGGTTGACGCCCGCTCCCGATGGCGGCGCCATGGCTGATCTGGGATCGCACGGAATCAGTTTGCTCATGGCATTTCTCGGAGAAGGCCTTCAGATTACTTCGGCTTTGCAGGGCGGGAGTTTTCCGGATGTTCCGGCGGGTTCCGATTTGTTCAGTTCACTTTCGCTTTTCGACCCTGAATCGGGAGCAGTTGGCAATTTGTCGGCCAGCCGCGTCAGTTCTGGTTCAGGCGATCTGGTTTATCTCGAAATATATGCCGAAAATGGTACCATCCGGTATTCTTCGCAAAACCCGGATTATTTCGAATATTACATGGAAGGAAGCAACCAGTGGATAAAGCAGATGGTGGGCAGCCATTATGCGCCGGTAACCAGTTTCCCTTCGGGGCATGTACCGCCAGGCTGGCTCCGTTCAATGGTCCATGCGCACTACCGCTTTTTTACCGGCGACGATGCAGGTTCATTTAACACCGATTTAAATCATGGTCTTGCCGTACAGCGGATTGTGCGCGAAACGGCTGACCACTTGTCCGAATTCAGAAAAAGATTCAAAAATGACGAATAGAAAAGGGGGAATTCTGCTGCATATCACCTCGCTGCCGGGCGACGATGGAACCGGAACGTTGGGAAAACATGCATTTCAGTTTGTCGATTTCCTGGCAAAATCGAAACAGAAGTTGTGGCAAATTCTGCCGCTCGGACAAGTAGGTTTTGGCGATTCGCCGTACCAGTGTTACTCGGCCTTTGCCGGAAATATTCAGCTTATCGACCTCGAAATGTTGACTGAAAACGGATGGCTTGAAAAAGCCGATTTGAAATCAAAAACACCCTTCGACTCCGCTCAGGGTGACGGTCAGACTGAGCATCATATCACCAGTCAGGCTGAGCGTAGTCGAAGCCTGATTTCAGATACAAAACAGAGTAGTCTTAAGAAAGCCGATTTCGAAGCAGCGCGCCAATGGAAATTGCCCTTGCTGAAAAAAGCATATCACAATTTTCAGAAAAATACAGAACCGTTTATCAGCGAGTATTTTTATTTTCAGTACGAGCATAAATGGTGGCTGGAAGATTTTGCCCTTTTTATGGCTTTAAAAGAACATTTTGCGGGTGAAACCTGGAATAACTGGCCGGAAGAAATCAAATTCAGAAAGCCGGAAGCCATTCAGCATTTTCGTGAATTGTTAAAGGAAGAAATTGATTTATGGATGTTTCTGCAGTGGCAGTTTTTCAGGCAGTGGCACCGGCTGAAAAAGTATGCCAACGATAAAGATATTGAAATCGTTGGCGATGTTCCGCTTTATGTTTCAACCGACAGCGCCGATGTTTGGGTAAACACCGATATTTTTCAACTCGATGAAGATTTGAACCCAACCAGCGTTGGAGGCGTGCCGCCAGATTATTTCAGTAAAACCGGCCAGTTGTGGGGAAATCCCGTTTTTAACTGGCAGCGGCTGGAAGAGCGTCAGTTTGACTGGTGGATGGCACGTTTGCGCTTCAATGTCAACATGTTTAACCTGGTTCGGATTGATCATTTCAGGGGGTTGGAATCGTACTGGTCGGTTCCGGCAGGCGAAAAAACAGCTATTAACGGAAAGTGGGAAGCGGCAAAAGGGTACCAGCTTTTATCGAAATTCAAACACGAGTTTGGCAGCCTGCCTTTTATTGCCGAAGATTTGGGAGTGATTACCGATGAGGTGAAAAAACTGCGCGACGACCTGCACCTGACAGGAATAAAAGTATTGCAGTTTGCATTTGGTTCCAATGCCAAAAACGAAAACCTGCCTCACAACTACAAACCCAACTTTATGGTTTGCACCGGAACACACGATAACTGTACCACGCTTGGATGGCTGACTTCGGCAAAAGGAAAAGAGAAAAAGATGATTCAGAAATACCTCGGTGAACCGGGAAAAGCATTGCAGAATGCCATTGAAATGGTTTGGGCATCGACAGCAAAAATGGCCATTGTTCCGTTGCAGGATATTCTGGGACTGGGAAGCGAGGCCCGTATGAACATTCCCGGAACTGCTTCCGGTAACTGGGGCTGGCGGTTCGAATGGAAACAGTTACTACCGCAACATTCCAGAAACCTCAAAGAATTGACGGAGAAATATAACCGGTAAGTTTAATTCTTTCAGCAGCACAACATCACTGCTTTCATAAACAATTCAGGTTGTTCGGCGTGGAGCCAGTGGCCTGCATCGGGGATGTCGATGATTTTTGAGTCAGGATAAATTTCCCTGATCAGGGGTTCATCTTCGGGAAGGATATATTTCGATTTCATTCCTCGGATAAAAATTACCGGGTAACTGGTTATTGGAATCCGGTCGTCGAGCCACCGGCGGTTTACCCCGCTCACAATTTCATCCAGATTGTTGTAAAGGACTTTTACATTAACACGCCATCGATAATGTTTCGAATGTTTTTCCTTTTCCACGTTTTTCAGGAGGAATTGCCGGATACGGCTGTCGTCATCGAAATGGGTAATCCTGACCAGACAATCAACTTCGACCAGAATTTCGTCACCACCGTCCGTGTCGAATCTGCAACTGAACCGGATATCTATTACTTCAACAAGACCACCGGCAAGTACGAACTGGCCGGTAAAAACGGGGAGAAAGACGGCACCGTTTACGTTCCGGGCGGGACAGTATTGGTGGTTGAAAACCTTAACGGAACATCTCTCTACACAATCGGACTGCTGATGGACCACATGTCAACCTATGTGGCTTCATCGGAAAACCTGCTGCCTCCGTCACAGCCGCCTTCATCCTACACGCCTCCCGCAGAAGAACCGGCACTTCCGAAAGGAACAACCGATATTCGAAGTTTCGTCAGTTTCGAAGGCAGATTCTACCGAACCGTGACCATCGCCCCGGATGATGCCGGTATTACGCTCGCTATTCCTGCCGGTACTGTCGGGCTTACTTCCGACCTCGAACCGCTCGAAAATATCAGCATGGTGGAATCGAAGGACGTTCCCGAACCTCCGCAGGGCAGAAGTATCGTCGGCATTGCCTGGAATCTCGGACCGGATGGGGCGGTCTTCGACCCGTCGGTAAACCTCACAGTTCCGTACAACCCGGCTCAACTGCCGGACGGCACTGCGGAAGAAGACCTGATTATCGCCTGGTATGATGAAACTGCCGGTGAATGGCAGTTGCTTGAAACAACCGTTGATACTGTTCAAAGGACAGCCACAGCCAGAATTTCCCATTTCACCACCTTTGCACTTCTCGGAAATCAGCCCCCTGCTGGTAAAGAAGAAATCCCGACGACACTACCCGAAGAGGAGTCACCCGCCGGGTTACCGGACGAAACAACCGCCGAAGGAGACACGGCAGACGGACACACTGAACCGGCCTCAGTCGAACCGGATGACAAAGTAATACAACCGTCGGAACAGGTCACAAAAAAAGATATCGGTATTGCCTGGTACTGGTGGTTGCTGCTTGGTGTCAGTTCCGCAGTCCTGATTTTCGCCGGGTTTATGCAATGGCGGAAATATCGTTACTAACTGAAAAAGCGTGCGGATAGAAATGAGAGAAAAGCGGGGCTCCGGAGGGGGAACCCGGAGTCCCGCTTTACGGGAAAGCATCACCAGGCAATGAGTATCTCTTTGATATCATCGCCCTGATACGTACCTCCAACCTTCGGCCGTATCACCGCATTTGTCTGAGGTTCGATGTACACCAGACCGCGGTCACTCGTTTCAAAAGCTACCACCGCGTGCTGCCCTTCCTCGAAACAGATGAGGGCAATCGCACACCGGATACCTCTCACCTCGGCATTATTGTTGACTTCAGTTGCAAAGTGGCGGCATTCATACACACTCTTTACAAATTCCTTCCGACTTGTCGTATCACCGAGGATGAATTCCTTCAGCTCTTGAAAGGAAGGATTCCGGAGCACGAAAGACCCTGCATCACCGACGGCCGTCTCGGCAAAGACCGGTTCATACGATGCCTGTTCGGTCTCCGCAGCTCCGGAAATACCGCTGTACCCTATGGGTGTCTCAGCCGCTCTTCCGTCGCACGGAATAAGCGTAAAGATAACAGCGATAAAAAATATAACAACACTCTTAACCACGATTGTTATCGTATCACCGGTAATGTCAAAGAGACGTAAATATCGGAGGATACGGTATGAATATTTTGTAAATCCTGCTTATATGTATAACGGCAGTATAAACTATTTAATTAAAAAGTAATTATAATTATGATTGAAATTAAAATTGTCAACAATGGTACTCAACCGCTTCCTCAATATG
>CAZHKI010000037.1:0-12126 GCA_964533365.1 uncultured Maribellus sp.
AGGGTTGGGGGACTTGAATACAGCACCGATAAGCTTCAGAAAATCCTTCAGTATGTTCTGATCCACTTTTTTCAGGATTTCATCGGCGGTTGGCTGGGCCTGCGTGAAAATGGCCGAAATACTTATTGCAACGATTAAAATTGTTTTTTTCATGGTTCTTTTTTTTGCTTTTTATTTTGCAGAAACTAAGCTTCCAGTTCTTTAAACAACTGTGCTGTTTTTCGTTTGAAAATACCAATGCCTGCCAGCATGGTCCCCACCAGCGTGGAGATTACACCCGGAATCAACCCAATGTAATAATCAACCGGAGTGATGCGGGCGTAAACCACATTGGGGATCAAAACTGCCGACGAGGAATTTTTATTGAATTCGCTGATGTCAAAGCCATATTCCTGCAGCAGCCAGGCAAAGAAAATCCCGAATGCAGTACCAATTATGGTTCCGGCAATGCCGATCATGAGCGATTCATAAATCAAGGTTTTGTATACGTGTTGCTTTTCTTCGCCAATGGCCAGGCGGATTCCGAATTCCCCATATCGTCTTAGTCCTCCTAAAAGTCCGGCATTCCAAAGAACCAACGACATGGCAATCATAAAAATGAGCGTTATAATAGCGCCCATACTGTTGGCAATATCAATATACATCGACATACTTTCGGTGTCGCGGAGCCGCTGAATGACCGGCGCATAATCATCATCGCCAGCCGGATAAAGCCTGTTAAATTCTTCGATGACCGGATTTGCAAAATCGTCGTGATAATAACCTTCGGGGAAAAAGCCCAGAATTTCACCCGCGGCATCCTGCATGTCGAGGGCCTGCTGTACATCCGAAATATCGGCAATGATGGTTCCGCGATCCATGGCCGTATTGCCGAATTTTACCGTTCCCGAGACGATAAAGTTCGAAAAAGCCATTCCCCCATTCATGGTGGTCCCAATCAGGGTTACTTCGTCACCCGGGTTAACGCCCAGTTTTTGCGAAAAATAGTCGCTGAGGATGACTTCGCCAGGCAGTTGTGGCAATTTGCCCCGAACCAGCGAGTTGGTAAGGTTTAACCGTTCAATTTCGGTGCTTCTCCCCGACAGCATGTCGATTCCAATTCCCATGGCAGTCCCCTGTGTTTTGGTTTCTCCGTTTTCGTTGGGAACATCGATCAACCCTCCGAAGTTGATTCGGGTGGCCCAATCCATTTCCGTGAAATGGGTTTTCAGGTTTTGCACGAGTCCGTCAACTTGAATCAAAGCCAGATCGTTGGGAACCTGGCTGGCGTTTTCGGCATAGGCTTTCGACATGATTTTTACATGACCGCCTGAAAACCGGGCGGTTTGTTCCACCACATCGCCCATAATTCCTGTTACATACGCATGAACAAAAACCGAAAGTGCCACTCCGATGGCCACCACGATTACAGGCAACCGGCTTCGGCTTTTGTCGCGAATTAGTCCCTGAAATAAAAATCGGATCATTGTAATTTCCCCCTTGAAGCTTCTGTTGGATTCATTTTGGCAATTTTTCTCGAAGGCAGATAGCTCACCACGGCTGTTGTCACTAAAACAATAAAAATGGTCGTTATGATAAGTCCTGCACTGTAAACCGGGTACATGGTTTCGGCAATGGCAAATCCATATTCAGATGAATCGATCGGTAATTTCAGCCCGGCATTTGACTGCCAGATAAAGAACGGGATTCCGTATGCGGCAGCAACCAGCGCTGCCAGCAGGGCGTGCATCGCCCCCTCAACGGTGAACAGCCCGACCACTTCGCGCCGGGTATAACCGAGGGCAATGTAGGTGCCTATCTCTTTTTGCCTTCTGAAGATCGATAAAATCTGGGTGTCGAAAATGCCCAGCATGGCAAGCAGTATCAGCATGGTGTAAAAAATGGACTGCCCGGTGGATTTGGTTTTGATCATTTCCTCTATATCGGCAACCAGTGCTCTGAAAGGCATTAGTTTCCATCCCTGAATTTCGGGGCGTGCTTTTTCGCGATCGTGAAATGTGATCAGGGTTGCTTCTCCGGGCATCACCATCATTTGCTGAAGTTTTTCCAGAGGAATCCAAACCTGCGAAACATCAACCGTTGGGACATTGGTTTTAAAAACAGAGGTAATGAAAATTTCAGTGGCATCGAAGGTTCCTTTTGCATCGCGCCAGCGGATGGTAACATAATCGCCAACTTTCAGTTTGTTGTTTTTGGCCATGTTAGTTCCGATAATTGCCGGAATGGCGCTCACAGTGGTGTCGAGTTTTTGGGTGGGTAATTCCAGTAGTTGCTGATGCGGATTGATTCCTTTTATCAGTACCGGCTGCATCCTGCCACCAGGGTAAATGGAGCCTTGGGTTATCAGCACCGGAACTGCCTGCCCGGTTTCAATTTCGGGCGACAGTGCGGCGGGAATGGGAGCGTGGGCATCGTTCAGCGAAAACGGATCGTAAGGATCGTAGGCTTCGTGCCAGTATTGTCCGCCCCCGATTTCCCAGTTCGTCATGTCGGTTTTGGCCTGGTGATCCCAGCCTGTCATCAGCCCCTTTGCCCAGATAATCATGACAAACGCGAACGACAAGACAACCACATTGAGCCAAGTGCGTAACCCGGCGCCGATGAGGTTTCGGTAAGCCAGTTTTATTGCGAGTTTCATCTGTTTGAATTTTTTACGGTTATCAATTCATCTTTGTCAATCAGCCCGTCTTTCAGGTAGATTTTTCTTTTCAGGTAACCGATGACTTTTTCATCATGTGTGGCAAACAAAAACGTTGTTTTCAACTCTTCGTTCAGTTTCAGCATGGTCTGGAGGATGTTGTGGGAGTTGGCTGCGTCGAGGTTGGCTGTTGGTTCGTCGGCCAGCACCAGCGACGGTTTTTTTACCATGGCACGCGCAATGGCCACGCGTTGGCATTCACCACCTGAAAGCTGCGGCGGTTTTTGCTTCACTTTGTCAGTAAGCCCCACCCATTCAAGGGCATCCATGACCATTTTTTTACGTTCGGCGGCTGAAAAATTGAGCAACAGCAATGGGAATTCAACATTTTCGTAAACGGTATGCACTGCCAGCAGGTTGTAACTTTGGAAGATAAAACCCAGTTTTTCCTTACGCAACCTGGCGGCATTTTTGGCTGTCAGTTTTCCAATCGACTGGCCCAGTACAATGGCCTCGCCGCCGGATGGTGTGTCGAGTGACCCGATAATGTTCAGAAGCGTGGTTTTCCCCGAACCGCTCGGGCCAATCAGACCTGCAAATTCACCAACACCAAGACGGAGATCAATGCCTTTGAGCGCTGCAAATTCACCTTTCCCCATTGGAAACCGTTTGGTCAGCTTTTCTGTTTTGATGATTTCGTTATTTTCCATTCTTTTATTATTGTTATCAGTAATCAGTTATCAGTGTGGTATAATTGCCGGTTAATTATTCATTATTTTTACAGAACTCATTTGACTTTTGTATCATATTGTTGATCATCTTACCCATTATCTCACATTTATTAATTAATTCTTTATGTTGAGATTCGTCTAAATAATTGCATTCAAAAGAAATATCTATCCAATGTTGAGTTTCCAGATTTTCGGCATCGGCATCGGTTAGTTTCGAAATAAAATGTTTTCATATCTTCTTTTGCCCCAACTCTCAGCAATTTGTGCACCTACCGATCGGGAAGAACGTCGGATTTGATCAGTCAGGGAATATCTTTCTTCAACTGGAAAAGTTTTAGTGACAGTAAAAATCATAAAAGAAATTTCTTTTGCCAATTTATAGGTATTCAATTCTTTAAAACTGGAAACATGATTCATAACTGATTTTTTTAGTGGTTGTTAATCATTCTAATATTTCAAAAAAATCTTTTTTCATCTTACCGTTTACTGATTACCGATTACTGTTTACTATTCACACTCATTCAGTGGTTAAAAATCACCATTACCTGCAACCCGCTTCCGGCAAATAGCATTTCGCCGGCATTCTGCGTGGGAATGTTATATTCTTTCGGATTGACATAACCCATGAGGAACAGCGAAAATTTGTCGAATTGCTTCTGCCAGTTGATGAAATTGTACGATTTGTTGCTGTTCCAGTCGTAATAAACAATCGCGCTGACTGTGTCAAACATTCCCAGCGGGTAGGAAAGGTTCATGAGCGAGAAAGTGGTTGAATTTCTGAACTGAAAGGGTTTCCTGTCGTAAGCGGCAACGAGTTGTTCGAAAATTACGGTAAGCCCGTTTCCGATTCCGAAAGTGTAATCAGCGCCGAGGTTAATGATTTCCTGGTTGGAAAACACGCCCAAATCTTTTCTGAAATCCGACCAACTGGCCTCCAGCCAGCATCCAATTACCATATCAAATTTTGCATCGAACCCAAAACGGTTTTCGGGAATGTTTTCGAAAGGAACTGAAATTTCGGGAAACAGGTTGCCGCTGGCTTTCCGGCGGTGAAACGAGAATCCGGCCTCGCCTTTGGGTACAGGGGTTTGGAACCGGCCGCCAAATTCAGGAATATTTTTATTGGAACGAAAGATTTCCCACCCTTTTGGATTTTCGTTCCCGTACAAACCCCACAGCCAGAGGTTGGAATTGTTCATGAAATAGTAACGGGCAAGTAATCCCCAAACGCCATCGGTCAGTTTCAGCGGATCGCGCGGATCGATCTGGTCAAACCACATGAGTGGCCGTAGAATAGATGCCGAACCGAAATTGATTTTTTGCAGCCCGATCCGGAATTCAAACTGGCTGGTGGAATAGCGGCCCCACAAACGGTAAGGTTTTATATTCCCATCGGTTTTACCTGAAGTGAATGGAATTAAACCTGCATTTCCGTAAAGGTTTGCCGAAGCTTCAAAATCGATGAGTTTTTCATGCGGGAGCCCAATGCCGTAGTTGATTTGCGGAATATACCGGCCACCGTTCCACCACGGAAATTCGTTGGTTGTATTGATGTGCGAATAGGCTGAAAACTGGCCTTTGTAAACCAGTGAATCCTGACAGAAACCACGATTTGAGTATACGTGTAACAGGACACAAAAGAACAGGATGCTTTTTAATTTCATTTTTTTACTCGCGCGGTGAAATTCCATAAGCTACAAAATTGGCAAATTCCAGTATCAGTTCCTGTGGCGAACCATACAGCCCGGCCAGTTGCTCATCTTTCAGCGACTCAACCATTTTAAAGGAAACGAAAAGCAGGAACTCCGGTTTGAGATCACTTCTGAAGATCCCATTCTGTTGCGCTTTTTTGAAATCGTTCAGAATGTTTCCCCACATTTCCCTGGTTTTTCTTTCAACAAAAGCGTTAAGTTCAGGCTCTGCATTCGTGTAAAAATCTTCCAAAAATTCACGACTGATGTCGTGTGTCCCTTCGGCTTTCATCAGCACTAATTTTTTGATTTTTTCGGCGCCATCCATCGGAGCCTGAATCAAATCATCCCACTTTTGCATTCCCTCTCCGGTCACCATATCGAAAACAGTTTTGGCCAGTTCCAGTTTATTGGGAAAATATTTGTAAAAGGTCATTTTGCTGACGCCTGATTTTTTGCAGATTTCTTCGATGGAAATACGCCTGAAGCCGTGTTTCCAGAACAACTCCCGGGCTTTGCTAACGATATCGTTATATTTTTTGTTCTTCTTTTCCATTTTCTGTTGATACAATAAAATGATTAAATATACGAATTTTGTATTAATTTAAAAATTTCGTACAGTTTTTAGTTTTGAAATAGAAAGAAAGAGGAAGTAACCAAAATAGGTGGGGTGAAAATTTATGGAAAAGATTTACCGGGTTGCTGGAAACACAACTCCCGTGCTGTGGTCGTGTTTGGCGCCGGTTACCGAAGCAAAACAGTTGATTTCGTTTTTAATACGTAATACGCCTAAAAATGCGAAAATGATGGCCTCTTTAAAATTGATGGTTTCGTTGGATGGGATTATCAGTTTGGTTGGGGAATGTGCTGCAATCCGTTCCATTAGAAAAATGTTCAACGCTCCGCCGCCGGTAACCAGCATTTTCCCGTTTCCTGAAGTTGTATTCCCGATTTGTCGGGCGATGTGTTCATAAAGAGTCCGTAAAATATCGGATTCAGGAATTTTATGTCTGTTGATTACCGGTAAAAAGCACTTTTCAACCCACTCGCGGCCCAGCGATTTTGGTGGTTCCTTCCGGTAAAATAGAAGGTCGTCGAGTTGTTGCAGCAATGGATAGTTAATCTGTCCGTTTTTTCCCAGTTCACCGTTTTTGTCGAACGGGAATCCCTGTCTTTCGGCAAAATAATTCAATACGATGTTTACCGGGCAAATGTCGAAAGCCACTCGTTCCCGGTTGACTTCGTACGAAATGTTGCCAAACCCGCCCAGGTTGAGGCAATAATCGTATTCAGCAAAAAGCAGCCGGTCGCCGGCCGGAACCAGCGGCGCACCCTGACCGCCCAGCGCCATGTCGCCCGAACGGAAATCGGCTACTGTGGTAGTTTGGGTTACTGCGGCAATTTCGGCACCGCTGCCCAACTGAAACGTAAAATGATTTTCGGGCTGGTGAAAAACCGTATGACCGTGAGAGGCAACCACATCGGGAATAAAACCTGTTTTTCGGATGAACCGGTTGATTTCGTTCCCAATGTACCGACCGTAATTTGAATGAAGTTCCATCAGTTTTTCGCCTTGAAGAGTAGGGGCGGTTTTCAGCATTTCCAGCCAAATGTCAGGATAGGTAACAGTTTCAGCAAAAGCAACGGAGAATTGCCAGTTGCTGTTTTCAAAACCGAATTCAACCGCAGCCAAATCCATCCCGTCGAGCGAAGTCCCCGACATCATCCCAATGACTTTTATCCTATTTCCAGAATGTTGCTTCATAGATGGATTCGTTTTGCTTATAGTCGGCTACTTTCAGAACAAACTGATGGCGTTTGCCCGTTTCAAAGCGCTCTTTATAGAAGTAGTGGGTGATGGTGTTGCTTTTCTGATCGTATTCAAACAGTGCCCACTGTCCGTCGATCGTCCCTTCTATTTTGTCAATTCCGGCCAGGTTGTCGGTAATTTTAAACCGGATGCGCTGCGATTCGGTGAGTGAGTTCTTGTCTCTGATGCTGAGCGGGAAAATTTGCGGGGGAACGGTGTCGACGGCCACTGCGTAATTTCCAAAAGCCCGGATACCGGCTTTTACCCATCCGTTGGAATACTCACCGCCGGCAGCCTGAAATTTTCCGGTGATGGTGTCCAGACTGACCAGCATGGCTTTTGACTTCAAGTGGTCGGGCAACCCCATGCTTTTAATCTCAATTTCCACATTTTTGTGTATCGGAACCGTGTTTTGGTGTACCACATGAATATCGGAGTAGAATCCTTCACGAAGCGGAATTTTTATGTACTGAAACTTCAGATCGGTGTAGAATGAGTTTTTGTCTGTTTTGATTTTGAACCCTTCAGTTTCCCACCGATTGGTTTCGGCATATTGAAACAAAGCGGTGAAGTTTTCCTGAACGGGTTGCATTTCAATGAATTTCCCGGAAATGTCAAACTCAAGTTCAGTACGGTTTCCATGCGAATCTTTGGCAATGATTTGGATATGGTGAATTTTTTCGTCTTTGATTTCCACTCTGCCTTTTTTGAATGCGAAACTGTAGTTACTCCAGCGGGTTCCCTCGTCAACCCAGGTTTTATGGAACCACTGGTTTTTTGAAATGTGCATTTCGTAATCGGTGAAACTGTTGATGTACCTGGTTTCGTCGAACGAAAAGCCATCCATTTGAAACAGGAACCGCCGTTCGCCGTCCACCCGCATTTCCAGGTAATTTATGCCACATTTGTTGGCCGAACCGTCGAAAAAGTCGTTGGCCTGAATGGCAAAACCCAGTTCGCCAAATGCCTCAATGACCGGCTTGCCCTGAAGCTGGTATTTTCCAACTGAAAATTCCACCGGGTAATTTTTTTTAATGCGCCCGGAACTGACGTGCGATTGGGCAGAAAGCGGAACGACAAGCAGGGAATAAATTTTGGGCGGCGTTTTATCGGCAACCGGAAAGTTGAAAAGCAGCGGATTTAGTGGCTTTTCGGTTTTTGTATCCCTGATTTCGAAATGGAGGTGCGGCCCTCCCGAACTTCCGGTGTTTCCGCTGAAAGCTATCAACTCATCTTTTTTGACCGGAAATTTACCGGCTGCTACCGGCATGTCGATTTGAAATGATTTTTTTTCGTACTGAATATTTTTCACCCATTGTTCAATCGCTTCACTAAAATTTTCGAGATGCCCATAAACCGAAGTGGTCCCGTCGGGATGCTCAACATACAGCGCTTTCCCGAATCCCGTCGGCGAAACCGAAATTCGCGACACATAACCGTCGGCTACCGAAAAAACCGGGATGCCGGTAATTCCCTGGGTTTTAATGTCGATTCCTGAGTGAAAATGGTTATTACGCAGTTCACCAAAACTGGCGCTCAGTAACATCGGAATCTTTACCGGGTTGGCCCAAAAACGCTCCTGGCCTGATAAAACAGAAAAAATCAGCATCAAAAACAAACTCAGGGTAATTCTCATTCTTTTAAAAACATGGTTAAACGTGCGCTAATTTAAATTTTTCTGTCGGGAACCATCCCGGGCAGGTCCGATTATTTTTTTTCAATCTTCCAAAGGGTATTTTACAATCGTTTAAAAATATTAACTTTGCGCTGAAATGCAGCTACAATGACCGAGGAAGACCGATTGCTTCTGAATGATTTAAATGCAAATGCAAAACAGTTATTTTCGCTTTATGCCGATTTGGAAACAGAAAATCAGTTACTTAAAGCGAATATTTTAGTTTTGAATGCAGAAATTGAAAAACTGGAACATGACAAACTGGAACTTGGTCGTAAAATTGAAAATTTGAAAATAGCATCCGGCATTTTATCGGGAGTTGATGAGAACCGGGAAGCTAAACTGAAAATAAACAGATTGATACGGGAAATTGATAAATGTATCGCATTACTTAACCGGTAATGGAAAGTGAACAAGAGCAAATTTGGAATAAATATTAAGATCGAAGGCAGGGTTTATCCGTTGCAAATCGATCGCGAAGATGAAGAGAAATACAGGTTGGCTGCAAAAATGGTGAATGAAACGGTGCTGAAATTCAGAGAGTTGTACCGGGATAAAGATTCACAGGATATATTGGCGATGGCTGCATTCCAGGTGGCATTAGGTTATACCGAAATGCAGTTTCGTAAAGACAAAACTCTTTTCATCGAAGAATTGAAAAACTTGAATGATGATATTTCAGATTTTTTGAAAGAAAAAAAGAAGAAATAGAATAAAAAGTTAACAATAGATTTATCGAAGCCCGTACTAAGTCATTATCAGTTGTTGGTAATGATTTATTACGGGTTATTTATTAATAAATAAAACAATACGAATGAATTGGATACAAATATTAATCGGTGTTGCTGTTGGTTTTTCCGGGGGAGGCGCTTTGGCTTACCTGATTTGGGATAAGGCGCTGAATGGGAAAAAACAACGGATTATTGAAGAAGCACAGGCTGAAGCTGAAGTAATCAAAAAGGATAAAATTTTACAGGCCAAAGAGAAGTTTCTCCAGCTTAAATCGGAGCATGAGAAGTATATCCAGGAAAAAAACAGTAAAGTTGTCGCCCTCGAAAGTAAACTGAATCAGAGGGAAGTGGCTCTTAATCAGCGTCAAAGTGAAATTCAGAAGAAAACAAAGGATTTTGAGATTGAAAAGAAAGAAGTTGAAATCATTCGCGAAAACCTGACAGCCCAGTTACAACGGGTTGAACACAAAACCGAAGAAGTTGATAAACTGTACCGCCAGCATCTCGAAAAATTGGAACAGATTTCAGGTCTTTCGGCTGAAGAAGCCAAAGCACAGTTGGTTGAATCATTACAGGAAGAGGCTAAATCGGAAGCCGTTTCTTACATCAACGAAATAATGGAAGAAGCCAAGCAAACGGCGAATAAAGAAGCTAAAAAGATTGTGGTCAAATCCATTCAGCGGGTTGCCACCGAAACGGCCATTGAAAATGCCGTTACCATTTTCCACATTGAAAGTGATGAAATTAAAGGCCGGATTATCGGTCGTGAAGGACGGAATATCCGTGCCCTGGAAGCAGCCACCGGCGTTGAAATTGTGGTTGACGATACGCCCGAAGCCATTGTCCTTTCTGCATTCGACCCGGTCCGCCGCGAAATTGCCCGGCTGGCCCTGCACCAACTGGTAACCGATGGACGGATTCACCCGGCACGCATCGAAGAAGTGGTTCAGAAAGTGAAAAAACAGGTGGAAGAAGAGGTGATTGAAACCGGGAAACGGACCACCATCGACCTCGGGATTCACGGCCTGCATCCCGAATTAATCCGGTTGATTGGGAAAATGAAATACCGTTCGTCGTACGGGCAAAATTTATTACAGCACTCACGCGAGGTTGCCAACCTGAGCGCCATTATGGCGGCTGAATTGGGATTGAATCCTAAAAAAGCCAAACGCGCCGGATTGCTGCACGATATTGGAAAAGTACCCGATGACGAACCGGAATTGCCGCACGCTGTGCTGGGGATGAAATTAGCGGAGAAATACAAGGAAAAACCGGAAATCTGTAACGCCATTGGCGCCCACCACGACGAAGTGGAAATGCAGTCACTGCTGGCGCCTATTGTTCAGGTGTGCGACGCTATTTCGGGTGCCCGTCCTGGTGCTCGCCGCGAAATTGTGGAATCGTATATCAAACGGTTGAAAGACCTTGAAGATCTGGCGCTTTCATATCCGGGAGTGATGAAAACCTATGCCATTCAGGCAGGCCGCGAATTACGCGTTATTGTAGGGGCCGATAAATTATCCGACCAGGATACCGAACAGCTTTCCTACGATATTTCGAAACGGATTCAGGATGAAATGACCTATCCGGGACAAATCAAAATTACGGTTATCAGGGAAACCCGCGCCGTGAGTTATGCAAAATAGTACAGATTGAAAATATCTGGAAAAGCCTTCTGCGGAAGGCTTTTTTTATGCCCGAAACAACGAGATCAGCTCCGCCGTTTTGGTTTCCTTTTCGGCAAAACCCAGCGAATGATACGAATCTTTTAACGATTCGAGTAACCGGCGAATTAATAATTCATCGGGTTTCGGTTCGGTAAACGGTTGCATGGGCTGGTAATTGTTTTTTCGCAAATGGTATTCAATTTCTTTCCGGCTGGTTATAGACCCTTTGTTCGAAGGATTAATATAAAACAAAACATCTGAGTCGCGTTCATTACCATGTACTTTCCGTGCCAGCCGGGGTTCAACAATGGCCACCAGCGGGTTTCGCGGAAAATCGATAAACTGCGTGGGCAATTCGAGCTGCCGTGCGATAAGGATATAAAACAGGCTCATCGAAAAGGAGTTCCCTTTTTTGGTGTCGAGCAGTTGGTTCAGAAAACAGTTTTGCGGTGATTGGATGTTGTTATGGTTGATGGAAAATCCGTGGATGTTAAACAGAAAATGGTTCAAAATGGTAATCTTTTCCAGCAATGTTAGCGAGTTGTTCATTTCCAGCCAGATGCTTTTTTTTATGTTTTCGACCTTCTGGCTGATAACCAACTGATTCAGGTCGGGATACTGAAAATGGTCAACCAGCAGGAATCCTTCGGTTAAAATTTTGTCTTTCGAATGGAGCCAGGCTTTGAGCAACTTTTTGGTTTGTTTGAAATGTAAATGCTGGATGAGGTTTTCAATGCGTTCCTGGCTGTTTTCATCGAAACTGCTTTCCCACTTTTCTTCCAGCGCCGGGATGATTTCAAAATTTTCCTTTAGCAGTTCTTTTTCAACCAGTTCATAAACTGTCAAGTCGGGGTCGTCGATAAGGCTAATCAGGGCCTGAAGTTTATTCCGTTTCATGAAATATTATTGTGTTAAACGCTCCAGAATTTCTTTTATCATATTTTTCATCACCTCCCGGTAATTCTCGTTGGCAGTCATTGAAACGCGGTTTGCGATAATCAGGCAAATGGTCAACGCTTCGTGCCCCAGCATTTTGGATAAGCCGTAAATGGCCGAACTTTCCATTTCGAAATTGGTAATGCGCAACTCGTTGTGGCTGAATATTTCGATTTGCCGGTTGAGTTCGGGGAAGGCAAGCGGCAACCTTAATACCCGCCCCTGCGGGCCGTAAAACCCGGGCGCC
>CAZHKI010000037.1:12136-14745 GCA_964533365.1 uncultured Maribellus sp.
AGCAACAAAGTTGAAGCATCCACCACATAAGGTGTTGGCAGCGAGGCGCCCCATTGTGTAAATTGTTTGAATGCAGCCTCGAACGAAAGGTCACAATAATTTTCGCGGTTGGCGTAAAAATTCAGCAACCCGTCGAATCCGATGGATTTTTGGGAAACAACAAACGAATTAACCGGCAAATCGGTTTGTAATCCGCCCGAAGTGCCAATCCGTACAATTTTTAGTGATTTTTTTTCTTTTCTGATTTCCCTTTTTCCCAGGTCGATGTTGGCCAGCGCATCCAGTTCATTTAAAACAATATCGATGTTATCGGTTCCAATTCCGGTTGAAATAACCGTAATTTTTTTCTGATTATACCAACCGGTAACCGTTTTAAATTCACGGTTTTGCGAAGAAAAATCAATCTTTTCAAAAAGTTGGGCAATGCTGTCAACCCGGGCAGGGTCGCCAACCAGGATAATTTGGTCGGAAATGTTTTCGGGTTTCAGGTGTAAATGAAAAATGGTCCCGTCGCTGTTTATTATTAATTCAGAATGTTTAATCATAATTTTATTGATTTCAGCCAAAACTATTCAAAATAAGATAAATAGCCAATTTATGTATCGAAAACATATAAACATCCATCGGTGGAAAGAAAAGGCAGAACCTGAATTATTGTTAAAATCTATTGTGATGTTAAATGAAACCGGGATAACAGGGAATTGCAATTCAGAAAAGATTTGCAGCGTATTACGCCGATTTTACCCGTTTATTTCTATTTTTGATGAGAATTAACCCAATTAAATGGATTGGTATGTCGTTTAAAATTTTTGCGCTACAACTCACCGGAAAAATAAAATCCGTCGAAAAAATTGAACAGCAACGAGAATTGCTCCGGAACGATTATCAGGAATTTCTTCAGGTTGAAAAATCGGATGAACTGGCTCTTTTCCTGGAATTGGAAAAATGGGTTAATTCCGATGAGTTCCGGAAGGAAAAGGCCGAGATTGAAGCGCTTCAATTTAAGGGAAGCCAGGAATCGAACTTACTGGAAGAATTTAACCAGTTGAGAAAAAACAGCCGGATTAAAAAATATTTTTCAGCTGCCGGTTCGCCCGATTTGAAAAAGTTTGAAAGCATCAAAGATTCTGATAAACTGAAACGATATGACGAGTTGCTCGATTATATTCAGGAAGGACAGTTTCAAAAAGAAAAAAAGGATCTGGAAAGCCAGGTTTTCAAAGGTTCTGTCGAAGAAAAACACTGGCTGGAGTATATCCGTCTAAAAAAATCACAGGGAATAAAGTCATTTCTGGAGTTGGACGGAACAGATGTTTTGAGAAGGCATGAAAAATTTGTTGATTCGGAAAAGCTGAAAAAGTATCTGGAGTTAAAAAATGCTCCTGAACTCGACAAACCAAAACGCCGGGAGTTTTCGTCCATGAAAAGAGATTCAGAAATCAGGTCGTGGTTCAGGTTCGAGAAATCGAAAAAGCTGAAATTGTATCGCGAAACGGTTGACAGCCACGATTTAAAGCGGTACAACGAATTGAAACAATATGTTGAAAGTAAGGCTTTTACCGAACGGCAGGCATTTTTGAAGGATAAAAAGAAATTTGAAAAAAGTGATGCCTTCCGAAAACAGCAGGAATTTAAAAAGCTGGCAGCTGACAACGAAATCCGGTTTTATCTGAAATACGACAAATCGTCGCTTCATAAAAATTATCTCGATGTAAAAGAATCGTTTGAATTAAAACGATATCTCGAATTGAAGGAAATCACTTCGTCGAAAGAGTTTGCCGAGCGGAAAGCTTACCTTGAGGATAAAAAGAAATGGGAAAAAACCGAATCATTCGCCCGGCAACAGAAGTACCTTGAAATGAAAAAAAATCCACGGCTAATCAAATATTTTAAATATAAAGATTCAACGGATTTTGATTTTCTTAAAAACTGGGAAGTTGTTTTTGAAGATGATTTCTCGTCGCCGGTTCTGAATACTGAAAAATGGAGCAATTGCAATTATCTGTCCGAAAAAATGTTAGGCGAAAATTTTGCTCTGCCTGGCGATTTGCATTTGTTTACTTCAGGAAAAAATACGAAAACCAGCGGAAAACTGACCATTGAAGTAAAAAAGGAAAAGGTCAGCGGGAAAATGTGGAAAATGCCGGGCGGTTTTATCCCCGCTGAATTTGATTACACTTCGGGACGGGTTTCAACCGGGAAAAGTTTTTGGCTCAACGATGGAATAGTTGAAGCTAAAATCAGATTTGCACCCGAGAAAAAAGTGGTAAGTTCGGTTTATCTGCAAGGCGAAAAGAATATGCCGATGGTTCATTTGATGGAAATGGGAACACAAAACCGGCTGGGCATCTCAACGCTCAACGCGAGCGGAAAAATTCAAACGGAAGGATTGGATATTTCAAACCTGAAAAAAGGGAAATCCTACATTTTTTCGGTTGAGCGAACCGGTAAAACCTTTACCTGGAAAATCAACGAAACCGAAGTGCTGAAACAGGAAAATTCAGCTCCTGAAAGTTCGTTGCACATCAACGCTTCAACCATGGTTGTTTACGATATACCCGGCTCAAAACTTCCGGTAAAATTTGAAATTGACTGGATAAAATATTACC
>CAZHKI010000038.1:0-14679 GCA_964533365.1 uncultured Maribellus sp.
AGGATCCTTTTCAGGATGCACGGACATCGTATTACCATCAAAACGTGGGAGGTTACCATGCTGCCAAACTGCGACGTTATCAGGAAGTGATTGAAAACCAACTGGCGCCCGAAATGCAGCAAATGGTTCAGGGACTTCAGGCCGGACAACAGCCCGATTCGGTATTCAGCCGGCTTTCGGTTATCAATATGCTGAATACGCGGTACATTATTTACGATGTAAACAGCGCCCCGTTGGCCAATTCCCATGCAATGGGGAATGCCTGGTTTGTTGGCAGCTACCAAATGGCGGAAAATGCTGATGAGGAGATTTCTGCGCTCAATCAAATCGATCCCTCCTCCGAGGCGGTGGTTGACAAACGATTTTCTCAGTTTGTGAATGGGAAAAAATTTCAAAAAGATGAAAACGGGAAAATTGTTTTAACCGAATGTCAGCCCAATTACCTGAAGTACGAGGTGGAAACCGGCTCGGAACAACTGGCTGTTTTCTCCGAAATTTTTTACGACAAAGGTTGGAATGCCAGTATTGACGGGGTGGAGGCGCCTCATTTCAGGGCAAATTATATTTTAAGGTCCATGGTAATCCCGGCCGGGAGACACATCGTGGAATTTAAATTCGAACCCAAATCATATTTTATCGGCAATAAAATTTCGCTGGCCAGTTCGTTGTTGTTGATTCTGGCTGTTGCCGGTTATGCATTTTCTGAATTCAGGAAAAGAAAAAGGCAACCATGAGTTTGCGTTTGCCGGCCGTTTTTTTTCAGCGCGATGTTTTGGATGTAGCGCCCGAAATACCGGGGAAATTTTTGGTTCGCCGGTTCGACGATGGGTTGGTACAAAAATTCCGGATTACTGAAGTGGAAGCTTACCGCGGTACCGAAGATTTGGCCTGCCACGCCAGCAAAGGCAAAACACCGCGGACCGAAGTCATGTTCCGGCAGGGTGGGGTGGTTTATGTTTACCTTATTTATGGTATGTACTGGATGCTGAACATGGTAACCGGCCAGGAAAACGACGCCTCGGCAGTTTTAATCCGCGGGCTGGAAGGAATTTCAGGGCCGGGGAAAGTTGGGAAAGCCCTTCACCTGGACCAGTCATTTTATGGCGAAAACCTTTCTCTTTCAACCCGAATCTGGCTGGAAGATTCTTCGGAAAAATTCAGGATGGAAACTTCACCGCGAATCGGTATTCAATATGCCGGTGAACCGTGGGTAAGCAAACCCTGGCGGTTTTTACTGATCCCATAATTCATATGTTATCAGAAATCATAATTTTTTATCAACAGAAAGATTATTTTTCCAAGACAAACCGGTCGTACAACCACAGCAGCACCGCCGCCGAAATGGCAATCCCGGCATAAATCAACCAGATGTTTGACGGATGGTAGTTCGACCATAAAAACCCGGTCAGTTCGTTTTCACCCATTCCCAACTTTTCGGAGGCCATCAGTAAATAGTCGTTTTTTGAAAATTCCGGGGAGATTTCCGGTATCGAAATGCCCCGTTTGCTGACTTCCAGTTGGAGGAGATAGTTTTTGTCGGCCATTTTTTCATACACATCGCCCGAAAGCCAGCCCGCCAGCTGGTGCCCGGCGGCAACGGGAAGAAACGATGTGCCCATGTACAGCGCTTTTTTATCGTCGGGTGCAATTCGCCCTACGTACTCGGTAAATTTGGGTGAGCTGGCCATTTCACCTAATGAGAAAACCAGGATGCCTAATAAAATCAACCATCCGCTTTGGTTCGAAAACATCAGCCCCAAGCCGCCGGCCAGTACCAGTATTCCGCCCATCATGGCAGCCAGCGGACGAAAACGCATTACGAATGCCGAAACCATCAACTGGAAAATAATGATAAAAAAGGAATCCATACTGCTGAGTGTAACGGCCGTTAATGTCCCGTTTTCGGTCCCGATGGTACGGGCCAGCCAGGGCCAGACCGAGTGAATTCCATCGTAAAGCATGCCGGTATTAACCCACTGGTCAATAAAAACCGGGAATGAATAATACAACTGGTTGAACGCGGCCCAAAACAAAACCATGATGATAAGGAACAACACGTATTTCCAGCTTTTCAGGGTGATTCCAATGTTGACAAAAGCCTGCAGGATATTTTTGACCAGCGATGATTTTTCGTTACTGGTTGTCACCGGTTCACGGAAGAAAAGAAAAGTGATCAGAAAATTGACGCCGATAGCCGCCATTGACATATAAAAAACATAATCCCACGATTTTTGCATCAAAACGCCGACTATAAAAGGCCCGATGAAACCACCGATATTAACCATCATGTAAAAAATCCCAAACCCGATGGATGAGGTTTCTTCGGTTGTAGTACGGGCAATAATGGCTGAAATGATGGGTTTGAAAAAGGCCCCGCCCACGCAGGTCCAGATAAAAGCAAAAAACATCCAGCCAAACGTGTCGAAACTTTTTATCATGAAGAATCCTGAAATGTAAAGGATAAAAGAAAGAAACAGGATGCGTTTGTAGCCAATTTTATCAGCAATGGCGCCAGTAATGATCGGCAGAAAATAGAGTAGCATGGAGCCGGTCCCCATGATAATTCCTTTTTCAGCCTGGGTTAGCCCCAGCGCGCCGGTATCTTTCGAGTTCACCAGATAGAGGGCAAAAGCCAGGTAAAATCCATACCATGCCCACCGCTCAAACAATTCAATAATATTCGACGCCCAAAAAGTTTTGTTGTATTTCTTCAATACGGTTACCAGTCCCATTGTTCATTTTTTGATATGAATGGCGAAAGGTAATAAAACAGGTTAAATCCTGTCATTAATTTATAAGGCAAAATCTTCGAGGAAAATGGTCATTAATATAATAATCATAATAACAACAAACAGCATGATGAAAAAGCCGATAACCCCAACTTTAAATCCTTTTTTGATTTTTTCCTGTTTGTTAACGGTAATCAGATGTTCGATTGATTTGACCAGATTGTATGGCGCTTTTTCATTTTTAACGATATAGTCGGCAGCCCCAATCCGCATTAATTTCACGGCAATTTCCACACTGTTCTGCCCGCTTAAAAATATAAAATCAATTTCAGGACGATCTTCCTTTACTTTTTTCATCAGTTCCAGCCCGTTTATTCCTTCAAACGTATAATCCAGAACAACCAAATCGGGGTTTAGGTGAATCATCTGCAGACACTCCTCGGCATTTTTAAACGTTTTCACGTTGTCGAATTTTTTCGATCGTAAATAACCAACAATCAAATCCTTGTAAACCAGACTGTCTTCAATGATAAAAATTAACGGATTTTTTAATTTTTGCATAATCGCCGATATTAACTCATAAACAGAAAATTAAAAGTAGAACAAATTTCCCATAAACCAAATCGATTGTGAAGGTATTCCCAAAATGAAACACATAAAAAAAATCTTTTTATTAAACGTAAAATTTTAGAGTTTAGTCTGTCAAAATAGAGTATATTTTTAGCCGTGTTTGAATAGATAAAAACGAACATTTCCGGATGTTGCTCAAAGAAATAAATGTTACTGGTCGGATTTTACCATTGAACAGGTTGGAATGCAACGTTTAAATTCTGAATTCAAAAATATCTTAACGATAAAGAACTGTTTTCTAATGCAATTGATTGCTGATTTCCATATTCATTCGCATTTCTCCCGGGCCACCAGTAAAACACTGGCTCCGGAGTACCTCGCATATTATGCCGGACTAAAAGGAATTCAGGTAGTTGGTACCGGCGATTTTACACATCCCGGCTGGTTGGCTGAGTTAAAGGAAAAAACGGAAAGTGATGGGAGCGGGCTTCTCCGGTTAAAAAAGGAATATCAAAAATATTCTCCTTTAGGAAATGGCGAAACCCGGTTTTTGCTGACGGCTGAAATCAGCAACATTTACAAACGCGGCGGGCAAGTTCGCAAAGTCCACAATGTGGTTTTGGTTCCCGGGTTCGATGAGGCCGAAAAAATCAACCGTCGGCTGGTCAACCTCGGCGGGAACCTTACGTCCGACGGAAGGCCCATTCTTGGCCTCGATTCGCGCGATTTGCTCGAAATTGTCCTCGACTGCAGCGAAAACAATTATTTTATCCCCGCGCACATTTGGACCCCCTGGTTTTCGGTGCTTGGCTCCAAATCGGGCTTCGACTCGCTGGATGAATGTTTTGCCGATTTGTCGCCACACATTCATACCATTGAAACCGGACTTTCCACTGATCCGCCCATGAACTGGCTCTGTTCTTTTCTCGACCGGGTGACGCTGGTTTCCAATTCCGACGCCCACTCGCCCGAAAAGCTTGGCAGAAATGCCAATATATTTAACACCGGGTGCGACTATTTTTCGCTGACTGATGCGCTCCGCACCGGCGATCCTCAGAAATTCAGCGGAACCATCGATATGTTTCCTCAGGAAGGGAAATACCACTACGACGGTCACCGCAAATGCAACATCTGCTGGGATCCGTCTGAAACGCTGCGGAATAACTCCATTTGTCCGGTATGCAAAAAGCCGGTCACCGTTGGCGTGATGAACCGCGTTATCCGGCTTTCCGACCGCGAGGATTGGGCCGAATGTCCTAACCGGCTGCCGTTTCGATCCATTATCCCGCTCAGTGAAATTCTTGCTGAAATTGAAGGAGTGGGAGAAAATTCAAAAAAAGTGGAAGCCCGCTACCTCCAGGTTTTGCAGAAACTGGGCCCTGAACTCGGTATTCTGCTGGAAGTTCCAATAGACGAAATTGAAAAGAAAACCGGACCAACACTGGCAGAAGCGATCAGGCGGATGCGCAACAGGGAAGTTATTATTCAGGAAGGATACGACGGGGAATACGGCGTTGTTAAGGTGTTCAGCCCGGGTGAAATGAAACCTTTTGAGGCACCCCGTTCGCTTTTTCAGATGGATAAAACCACGCCGCCACAGGGAAGGGCATTCATCAATTTCGATTTGAAAGGAATCCGCGATTTATTTGTTGATAGAGATGAACCGGGTAACCAGGTTGCCGAAAAAGCGGGGAACTATTCTGATCAGTTTGCTGGGAAAACTGCATTTGCCGGATTGAACAACGAACAACTCGCTGCCGTGCAAAATGTTGCCGGCCCGTCGCTGATCATTGCCGGCCCGGGCACAGGCAAAACCAAAACCCTGACGGCAAAAATTGCCTGGCTGATCGAAAACCGGCTGGCCCGGCCCGATGAAATCCTCGCGGTTACATTTACCAATAAAGCTGCCGGCGAATTAAAGGAAAGGCTTCAGGTTTTATTGAAAAACAAAGCCGGTTCCGAAAAAATTGCGGTGGCCACGTTTCATGCTTTCGGATTGTCGGTATTAAAAGAATTCTATACTATATTCGGGAGAACAAATCAATTTATCCTGGCCGGCGAGACGCTCAGGCTGGAAATTATTCAGCATATTTTGGGAGGAAACCTAAAAGAGGCCAAAAAGCTGGTGGCCGGATTTTCGGAAATCAAAAAAGGCAGCGCTGCCGAAACGACTGATTTTCAGCATTACGAAAATGAATTGCAAAAAATGGATGCCTTTGATCTGGACGATTTGTTGGAAAAGCCGCTTCATCTTTTTTTGCAAAACGAAGATATTTTAATCCGCTTTCGTGAAAAATTCCGGTACATTTTTGTCGATGAATACCAGGATGTCAACGAAACGCAGTACCAACTGCTGCGGTTACTTTCGCCAGCTCCGGATTCAAACCTTTGCGTGGTGGGCGACGCCAACCAGTCGATCTACAGTTTTCGCGGAGCGAATGCCAGCTATATTTCAAAATTCACCGACGATTATCCCAATGCCGGTGTATTCCGGCTTACCCGTTCGTACCGCTGCACACAAACCATTTTATCGGCTTCGGCGAATGTCCTTTCACAGGGAAACCGTTTTTTGGAAGGGTTGAACGAAGGAATCCGGATTGCCGTTTCGGAACAGCCTACCGGAGCGGCCGAAGCTGAATTCATTGCCCGGCAAATTGTTGATTTAGTGGGTGGCGTCAGTTTTTTCTCCATCGACAGTGAGGTGACAAAAGGGGATAAGAACGAGTCGGTAAGTAGTTTGTCCGATTTGGCTGTTTTATGCCGCACCCGAAACCAGTTTGAAGCTTTTGCAAAAGCATTCAGCGACCACAACATCCCGTTTCAGGAAACCGGGACTGCTCCTTTCTTTCAGGAAGAACCCTTTCATCAATTGACCGATTTAATCAGCGCCTTATCTTTTGAAAGTTTTGAAAGGGCAGCTTTGGTATTCAGCATAAAAAAAATGCAGGTTTCAAAACTTCAGTTTTTAGGGGCACGCGAAAAAATGAAAGAGAGTGGATTAATTCCGTTTCTGAATTTTGTAAAGGAAAATTATTTTCCGGCCGGAAGTTTTAAGGAAGACGACTGGCTGCGTTTTATTGGACTGGCCACTGAAATGGGAAGCCTTCAGGAACTTCTGGCATACGTAAGGCTGGGAGCAGGTTCCGACGTTTACAGCAAAAATCTGGAAGCGGTTTCGCTGATGACGTTGCACGCCTCGAAAGGACTGGAGTTCGAATGTGTTTTTATTCCGGGGTGTGAAAACGGGTTCCTGCCTTACAACCTCTATCAGAAAGAGGTAGATGTTGACGAGGAAAAACGGCTGCTTTACGTGGGGATGACACGGGCAAAAAAACTGCTTTACCTGACCTCCGCCCGCAGCCGGACCATTCGCGGACGAAAATTTAACCTGCCTAAAAGCCCTTTTTTAAGTGACATTCAGCAGGAATTGATTCAGCAAATTAAAAATAATCCATCTAAAAAACCGGTAGAAAAGGATAATCAGCTAAGTTTGTTTGAGTAAACCGTGGTTTAAAAACAGAAGTTTGAGATCATAAAAACTGGGAATATGTTACTGGCTATCGACATTGGGAACACGAATATCGTTTTTGGGGTGAACGAATCGGGTGAGTGGCTGAACCACTGGCGCATCCAGACCGACCACCTGAAAACGGCTGACGAATATGAAGTGATTTTTCGTTCGCTGCTCACTGCACCGAAAAACGGGAATCCGGTGATTGACGAAATCATCCTGAGCAGTGTGGTCCCGTCGCTGGTATATCCTTTTCAGGAAATGCTGGCCGGATTATTTCCGGAAGCGCGACAAACGACGATTAATCCCGAAATATACCATCGCCTCCCGGTGAAAGTGCTGAATCCGTACCAGATTGGTTCCGACCTGGTGGCCAACTCGGTTGCCGCATTTCAAAAATATGGGACATTGACGATGATTGTTGATTTCGGGACAGCGCTGACTTTCACAACCATCGGGAAAGATGCCGAAATCAGGGGAGTTGCCATTGCTCCCGGGCTGCAAACCGCGGTGAGTGCACTGGCCGGAAAAACGGCACAACTTCCGCAAATACATTTAATGCCACCACCTTCGGTACTGGGCGAAAATACTGTTCATGCCATCCAGTCGGGAATAATATTTGGTTTTACCGGTCTGGTCGATTCCATGATTGAACGAACCCAGGAAGAACTGGGGGCGAAGCTGACTGTTGTGGCTACCGGCGGGCTGAGTTCTGTAATCGCTCCGCTCACCAAAAATATAAAGACCATCGAACGGTTACTCACGCTCGATGGCCTTTTTGAAATCAACCAGTTTGTCAAATAAACCGGAATAGGTTTATCTGAGCTGAACAACGGCTTATTATTTTACTTCAATTATTTTCAGCAATTCATCAAGATTTGGGGTGAGGATGATTTCGGTGCGGCGGTTCATTTGCCGTCCTTCCTGGGTTTTGTCGGGCGAAAGCGGCAGATATTCGCTGCGCCCGGCCGAAATAATCCGTTTCGGATCGATGGCTTTATTTTGGGTCAGGATTTTGGTGACGGCAGTGGCGCGCATCACGCTTAAATCCCAGTTATCTTTTACATCGCCCGAGCCGCGCATCGTAACGTCGTCGGTGTGCCCTTCCACCATAATGCTGATGTCGGGGTTTTGTGCCAGCACTTCGCCCAGTTGCTGAATGGCCCGCTGTCCGTTCGAATCAACATCCCATTTTCCGGTTTTAAACAGCAGTTTTTCATCAAGTGAAACATAGACTTTTCCGTTTTTTTCATGAACCGTCAGCCCGTTGTTGTTAAACCCGGTCAGCGCATTCATCACTTTGTTTTTCAGGTCTTTCACTGCCTGTTCTTTTTGGTCGAGAATATTTTGCAGTTCAATGAGTTTCGTGTTTCTTTCCCGCAGTTCTTTTTCAGCATCCCGCAATTTCATTTCGCGGCTGCTGATTTCGCCCATCAGTTTTTCAATTTCGGCCGAGCTGCCGGTATTCAGGGCTTTCAACTGGTTTTGTAAGTCGGTAATTTCTTTTTCGAGGGCGGTTTTGTTTCTTTTTTCAAGGTTCATTTCATACAGGGCGTCATCCAGTTGTTTGCGAAGATCCTGATTTTGCACGCCCAGTTGTTCCACCCGGCTACCAAGTTCTGTTGCTGTGGCTTCCAGTTGCATTTGATTGCGTTTGAGTTGTTCATTCTCAGTGGTCAGGTTATTTTTGGTATCGTTGAATTTTTTCATGGAAACACACGACGACAAAAAAATGACAACTCCAAGCATGAACATGATTTTCTTTCCTGTTTTCATTTCCTAACTATTTTAATTCCGGCTAAAATTACTTCTTTTACCTCGTAGAACAAATTCATTTTAATTCTGTTTTCTTCAAAGTACGAATAAAGGATTTGTTTTATCTTTGAAAATATTTTTTTCGAAAAAATGGATGTAATAAAGGGAAGGTTACTGGAAAAAATTAACAGCCCGACAGATTTAAAAAAATTAAAACCGGAAGAACTTCCTGCTGTCTGCGACGATTTAAGGGATTATATTATTGATGTTGTATCAACCAATCCCGGGCATTTTGGGGCCAGTTTGGGTGTTGTTGAACTTACGGTTGCCCTTCATTATGTATTCAATACGCCTTACGATTTGCTGATTTGGGATGTGGGGCACCAGGCTTACGGTCATAAAATTCTAACCGGGCGCCGCGATGCGTTTAACACCAACCGGAAATTTAAGGGAATCAGCGGTTTTCCGAAGCGCGAAGAAAGCGAGTACGACGCTTTTGGTGTAGGGCATGCATCCACGTCGATTTCAGCGGCGCTGGGAATGGCTGTGGCATCGAAACTTAAAAAGGAAACCGACCGGAAAATTGTAGCGGTCATCGGCGACGGGGCGATGACCGGCGGAATGGCTTTCGAGGCCCTGAACAATGCCAGCCCCGATAATTCCGATCTGCTGGTCATTTTGAACGATAACAACATGGCAATCGACCCGAATGTGGGTGGAATTAACCAGTATTTGCTCAATATTTCGAAATCGCATTCGTATAACCGGTTTAAAAAAGATGTGTGGGAGGGTTTGGGGAAACTGGATGGTTTTGGCAAAAAAGCGAGAAAATTCCTTCAGCGAAACCAGCACGCCCTGAAAAATATGCTTTTTACCCAAAACAATCTTTTTGGAGCTTTTGATTTCAGGTATTTTGGGCCGGTTGACGGCCATGATGTGGTTTATCTCACCCAGGTTTTAAATGATTTGAAAGATATTCCCGGCCCTAAATTGCTGCATGTGATTACCAAAAAAGGGAAAGGTTTTAAACAGGCCGAAATAAACCAGACCAAATTTCATGCGCCCGGGATTTTTGATAAAGTTACCGGCGAAATTTATGCCTGTGACTGCCCCATCGATCAGGCGCCAAAATTTCAGAATGTATTTGGCGAAACCCTGCTTGAATTGGCCGAACAAAATGAGAAAATTGTCGGGATAACCCCCGCCATGCCTACCGGCTGCTCCATGAACCTGATGATGGAAAAAATGCCCGAACGGGCTTTCGATGTGGGCATTGCCGAACAACATGCCGTAACTTTTGCGGCTGGACTGGCTGCCAGGGGCATGATCCCTTTTTGTAATATCTATTCTACATTCATACAGCGAGCATACGACCAGATTGTTCATGATGTGGCCATCCAAAAATTACCGGTCGTTTTTTGCCTCGATCGAGGCGGGCTGGTGGGCGAAGACGGCCCAACCCACCACGGTGTGTTCGATATTGCTTTCATGCGGTCGATACCCAACCTGGTGGTTTCAGCGCCCATGGACGAAATCGACCTGCGCAACCTGATGTACACCGCCCAACTCGAAGAAACCAACAAACCTTTTTCCATTCGTTACCCTCGGGGGTGCGGTATTAAACCCAACTGGAAAAAACCTTTCGTAAAAATAAAAATCGGGGAGGGACGAAAATTGGCCGATGGAAATGACATTGCCATTCTTACCATCGGAAAATCGGGAATTTTTGCCCAGCGCGCTGTGAAAAGCCTTGCCGGTAAGAACGTTACGGCTGCTCACTACGACATGCGGTTTGTGAAACCCCTCGATACCCGTTTACTTACCGAAGTTTTCAAAAAATTCGATAAAATTGTTACCGTTGAAGATGGGGTTATTCAGGGCGGTTTTGGAAGCGCCGTACTTGAATTTATGGCCGCAAATGGTTTTTCTGCCAGAATTAAAATGCTGGGAATACCCGATAAGTTTATCGAACACGGCACACTCGACGATTTATACAGGGAGTGTAATATCGATACAAAAGGAATAATAAATACAGTGCTGGAAATGACCGGGAAATAATATTTGGTTCGTTTCTCCGTTTTCAACAATGTTACTTTAATAAAAGATTACCTTGGATATTTATCTGAAACGAAAACGCGGGAAAATTTTACTGCTGATTATCGCCGTTGTCATTGGCGTGGGTTCGTTACTTTACACCAACTGGCTTTCCGGGAAAATGGCAGTGGAAGAACGCAAGAAAGTAGAACTTTGGGCCGAGGCAACCCAGCGGATGGCCGAAGCCGGCATTCAAAACAGCAGCGGTAATAGTATCGAGGATTTGAATACGTCCTACTTAACACTCATTCTTACCATTTTGGAGCAGAATACCACGATTCCGATAATTATCACCAATTCAAACGACCAAATAGTTGAAAATGCCAACATTTCATTCAACGAACAACGAAAAGAACAGGTACTGGGCAAAGAATTGAAAAAAATGAAAGATCACTCAGATCCCATTCGCATTGATCTTTCCGAAGAAGATTATCTTTTGCTTTATCACCACGAATCGGATATTCTGCGCAACCTTCGGTACTATCCGTTAATTCAGTTAGTGGTGGTCGTCATTTTCATTTTGGTTGCCTATTTTGCTTTTAACGCCACGCAACAAGCTGAGCAAAACCAGGTTTGGGTGGGTATGTCGAAAGAAACCGCCCACCAGTTGGGGACACCTATTTCGTCACTGATGGCCTGGATTGAACTGCTCAAACTGCAAAATGTTGACGAAAACCTTGTTCGCGAGTTTGAAAAAGATACCCAGCGGCTGGAAAAAATTACCGAACGTTTTTCGAAAATCGGGTCAAAACCCGAACTCTACCGCCAAAATATAACCGAAGTACTGTTGTCAACCATCAGTTATCTGAAAACGAGATCATCGAACCGTGTAAAATTTGAAACATCGTTCCGTGAATCGAAAGTGGTGGAAGCTCCGCTCAATGCCGCTCTTTTTTCGTGGGTGATTGAAAACCTTTGCAAAAATGCCATCGATGCCATGGACAACCAGGGCACCATCACTATAGGTCTTACCGAAAAGAACGGTTCGGTATTGATTGACGTGACCGACACCGGCAAAGGGGTACACAAATCGCAGTTCAAAACCATTTTTCAACCCGGTTTTTCCACCAAAAAAAGGGGTTGGGGCTTAGGCTTGTCGCTGGCCCGGCGTATTGTGGAAAACTATCACAACGGAAAAATTTTTATCAAATGGTCCGAAATTGGAAAAGGCACCTCATTCCGGATCATGCTGAACCGTTAATTTCTTTATTGTAATTCTGTTGAAAAAATGAAGAATCTGCAGGTTTTACCATTCATTTTGAATGAAATCCGAAATAATCGGATAAAATTTTCAGTGTTTATAAAAAATTTATACTTTTGCAACACTTTTTTCGGAGCGTGAGTTGGTTGTCGAAATATGATATTGCCTTTAAAGGCCTTGCAGAAGGTCAGCACGAATTTGATTACCAAATCGACGACAAGTTCTTTGAACATTTTGAAGGGAGCCTGGTTGATAACGGGAATGTAACCGTTAAAGTAATACTCGAAAAGCGAAGTGCTTTTTTAAAACTTCACCTGAAAATTAAAGGTTGGCTTGAACTGACCTGCGACCGATGCCTTGAAAATTATCAGCAAAAAATTAAAAACAGTGCTGAAATTTTTGTGAAATTCGGGGAAAAAGAGTTTGAAGAAGGTGAAAACGTGATTTGGGTTTTACCCGAAGAAAACCAACTGAACGTGGCTCAAATCATCTACGAATACGTTTCGTTAAGTATCCCGCTGCGGCATATCCATCCGAAAGATGAAAACGGGCACCGGGACTGCAACATCGAAATGGTTGAAAAGTTGAAGAAATATACGCATTCGGCAAAAGAGGTAAAGGCGCCAACCGACCCTCGGTGGAATGCACTGAAAAATTTAGATAATAATAATTAAAACAAAATAAAATGGCACATCCAAAGCATAAACACTCGAAAACGAGAAGGGATAAAAGACGCACACATTACAAAGCTGTTGCGCCTACGCTTGCAACCTGTTCCAATTGCGGAACAACTGTAAAATACCACACCGTTTGTCCGGAATGCGGATATTACAGGGGTAAGCAGGTTATCGAAAAAGAAATTGCAGTATAAACCAGGTTCCAACCTGGTTTTTTTATTTCTTTTTGTTCCCAACAAAATATCAATAGAAAAATTAGAGTCCCTGTTTCTTCTGATTTTTCGAACTTATCAATGAATTTTTCTGTCCAAACTACCTGTATTTGTTAATGTCCTGTGCCTCCTGACAACAAATCCATTGGGTTACCTGCATTAAGGTCTATATTCACCCCTGTTTTTGATATATTCTTTTTAGAAAAAATAAATTGAAATCAGTTATTATACGATAATGGCAAAAATCAGGGCAGCAATTACCGGGGTAGGCGCTTATTTACCGGAATACCGGTTAACCAACGAAGAATTAAGTACGATGGTTGACACATCGGACGAATGGATCATGCAACGAATTGGTATCAGAGAACGGCGGATACTTCGCGAAAAAGGGAAAGCCACCAGCGACATGGGCACTGAGGCAGTGAAGATGTTGCTGAAAAAAACCAACACATCGCCTGACGAGGTTGACCTGCTGATTTGTGCCACCATTACCCCTGACATGCCTTTCCCGGCCACAGCAAATATTATTGCCCATAAAGTCGGGATTCACAACGCCTGGAGTTTCGATTTGAATGCCGCCTGTTCGGGATTTATTTTTGCCCTTTCCACCGGGGTTCAGTTTATAGAATCGGGACGTTACCGGAAAGTTATTATTGTTGGTGCCGAAATGATGTCGTCGATAACCAATTACAAAGACCGTACAACCTGCCCGCTTTTTGGCGATGCCGGAACAGCCGTGATGCTCGAACCGACCATTGAAGAAGTGGGTGTGATCGACTATATCAACCATGTTGACGGGCTGGGCAGGCACCACCTGCACATGAAAGCCGGTGGTTCGCTTCGTCCGGCATCATTCGAAACAGTACAAAACGGCGAGCATTTCGTTTACCAGGAAGGGCAGGCTGTATTTAAGGCTGCGGTTTCGAGCATGGCCGAGGTGGCAGTGCAGATCATGGAGCGCCATCATTTATCACCCGAAGAGATTGCCTGGGTGGTTCCCCACCAGGCCAACATGCGTATTATCGACGCCACGGCCCGCCGGATGGGCGTCAATCCCGAAAAAGTGATGAACAATATTAAGAGTTACGGAAACACCACTTCGGCTACTATTCCGCTTTGCCTGTACGATTACGAAAAGCAGCTTAAAAAAGGCGATAATATGATCCTCGTTGCATTTGGCGCCGGTTTTACCTGGGGAAGTGTTTTTCTGAAATGGGCTTATAATTCAAACAACCCGGTTTAAAAGGTTTTTCCTGAAAAAAATGGTTTTGCTTTTGCTTCCGAAACAAAAATTTGTAATTTCAAGCCCATTAAAAAAATAGGTTGAAGAGGCTTGTGTGATTTACTTTTTTTAAACATTTCAGAATGGCAAAACAAACTACGTACAGCGAACCGCAAGGGCAATCGATTAATATTATTAACGAAGGAACCTTCATAAAAGGTGATGTGGTTGCCGGCGGCGACATCCGCATTGATGGCGAACTAACCGGAAACATTGAAGCGAAAGGTCGTTTGGTGATTGGACCCAAAGGAAAAGTTGAAGGGCAAATTGTTTGCGGCAACATTGAAATTTCGGGATACATTAAAGGCAAAATTACCGTTTCGGAGCTGCTTACCATGAAATCGTCGGCACAAATTTTTGGCGATATAATTGCCGGAAAACTTGCCGTTGAACCCGGTTCGGTTTTTACGGGTACCTGTACCATGGGTGGTTCAAAACCGAAGGATGAACCGGCAAAAACCAAATAGAAAAACGGGTTTCAATAACTTTATCCGTTATTCCAGCCTCGGGTTCGAAATGATGGCAATCATTGGGTTGCTTACTTTCCTGGGATTCAAAACCGACCAGTGGTTGGAGAACAGGTTTTATTTTTTTACCCTTGGGTTTATGGTGGTTTCAGTGGTAATTGCCATTGTTTATGCCATCCGA
>CAZHKI010000039.1:0-14375 GCA_964533365.1 uncultured Maribellus sp.
AATAGTTTTTTATCACCAACAATTAAAATTCTGACTTCGGCATGTTGCAAAATATACCGGTACTCATCCTCTCCAATCGTTGGATAAATGGGAACATGAACAACACCCGTCATCGACATCCCCATGTCGGCAAAATTCCATTCCGGCCGGTTGGTTGTTACGGTAGCCACTTTGTCGCCTTTCTGCATCCCAAGGGCCATTAATCCCATAGCAAACTGATGCGATCTTTTAACATATTCAGCAGTAGAATAGGTATACCATTTCCCGTCCTTTTTCCCCCCGAGGGCATCTTCACGGGGAAATTCCATCATGCAACGATCAAGGATATCAAACGTTCTTGTAACTTCCATCTCAGTTTAACTTTACTGATTTAAAAAAAACCCTCAAAGATAAATGTTTTCGATGGGCAGTTATTTATGCCTGACGGAAAGGGAATAATGATTTTATTATTTATAAAGAATCTCAATAGAACGCAAAATACTTACAGCCAATGACTTATAAAATATTTTTTCGAAGTTAAGAATTAATGATTCAAAAAAACCGGATAATAGTAACTTTCAAAAAGGGTAATGATTTCAGAAATCCGGCTTCGTAATGTCCATCTTTTTTCAACGATTTCAATTATAGCTCCGGAAAAACATCAATCTTTATTCGCTGTTTTTGATTTCTCATACTGCGTATCTTTCACCGAAGCCCAGATAATTAATCCGACCAAAAGAAGAAAAACAAAAGGCACAGCCGGATTTATTCCATTAACCACGCCTTTCCCATAAGAATGCAATCCGGTCAGATAATAGTTCACGCCGAAATAAGTCATCAACACCGTGATTATACCAAAAATTGACGCCACATTATAATTGAAGTACCCTTTTAAGGAAGGGATTAACCGCATGTGCACAATAAAAGCGTAAACCACCACGGTAACAAGTGCCCAGGTTTCTTTCGGGTCCCAGCCCCAGTAACGTCCCCAGCTTTCATTAGCCCAAACTCCACCCAAAAAAGTGCCAATGGTTAGAAAGTACAGGCCAATCGTTGCCGACATTTCATTAATGGTGGTCAACTGAACAATAAACCCGGTAACCCTGGTTTCGTTGTTTTGATTACGGAGAATGATCAGAAACATAACCAGGATTCCAAGAAATGTACTCAATCCGATAAAACCGTAACTTGCTGTGATAATTGCCACGTGAATGGTAAGCCAGTACGATTTTAAAACCGGAACCAGGTTGGTAACTTCAGGATTCATCCAACTCAAATGGGCTACAAACAAGGCGATTCCGGCTAAAAAGGCTGCCGTTCCAATCACCATCGGATATTTCCTCCCAAAAATAAACCCGGCGAACATAGACGCCCAGGCAACATAAACCACCGACTCGTACCCGTTACTCCAGGGTGCATGCCCCGAAATGTACCAACGGATGATCAATCCTGCAGTATGAATTAAAAACGTGGCAAAAATAAGCCCGGTAAAAGCCCATCGAATGGCCTTATGTAATGGTTTTTGCCTGAAGATATTGACAAACAGCACAAACAGAAACAGGAATCCGAACATCAGGTAATAAGGAAAAATCCGTTTAAAGGGATTCAGGTTGTTGTAAAATATTTCTGCTTTCTTTTTTGTTTCCGAAGGGATTAAAGTGCCGCCGAAATTTTGTCGAAATTTTGCAACGGCTTGTAAAAACTGCAACGCATCAGTACTTTTTTGTTCTGCAACCATTTGTGCCAGCAACTGAAAACCACTTTCAATAAAAACGGAATCGGCACCTGAGAAATCCGGGGCTTTCGTCCCGGGCACATGCCATTTGGCTTCTGCATCGGGTCGCGGGTACAACGGGAATAACGTACCAGCAGATACCATAAAACAAATGTTGACCCGTTCATCGATATTAATGTATTCCTTTTCAACCCTGTTTCTGAATGCCGGGGTTTTGTTATAGGCTTCCCTCACATTTTCTGAAATCCGGTAATTTCCCTGGGCATCGAACAATTGCTGAATGGTGATAAACTTTCCGCTGGCGCCCAATTCATCAGCCAGGGTTTTATTGGAAACCAAAATAATGGGCAACGACCTCCAGATTTCGGGAAAAGCGATCATACTTAATACCACTTCGTCGGACGATTTTCCGAAGAGGGATGATTTGTGGGTTATTTTTCTGACAATTTCGCTGGAAAGCGTTGAAACCGGTTCAATTCTTCCGTCCACTCCCTGTACCCACAACTCGCTGAAATTTTTCACCACCTCGCGGTCGATATCCGGTATGCCGGCTCCAATGCCGGTTTGTGCCCGGGATTGTATAATACCCGACATCATAAAAATGAACATCAGCGCGGGTACGGTGCTTTTTTTCAATCTTCGTGTCAACTGCCGGAAATAGGAATTTTTGTGAATCAACGAAAGGAACATGCCCAAAATCATCAGGGCATATCCAAGGTAGGTAATACTGGTTCCCAAAAAATCGTGGCTGACAGACAGTATGGTTCCTTTTTCATCGGTATCGTACGACGACTGAAAGAATTTAAATCCTTTGTAATTCAGTGTATTGTTCATGAAAATCCGAAATTCCTTTTCCAACCCGGCATTCGAATCCACCAGTACCACATCGGAAGCGAACGACGAAGGGGAATCAGAGCCGGGGTAACGTTCCAACTGAAATTTCTTTAAATGGACGCTGAACGGAATTGTAACGGGCATTGCTCCATAAGCCAGTTTTAAAAATCCATTTTCCAATGGTACAGAAATGGTATCGGAAATGGACGACGAGTGTCCAAATACCGGAACAACCTGTCGGCTGGAACCCTCGGTAATTTGTACTAACACGGCATCTTCATGCGTTTCAACCTGGCTTTTTATTGCTGTAAATACAGCCCGCGGGTAAAAATTCCGGATTAAGAAGCGAAAATTGCCAAAACCATACAAAAACATTTTTTTTACCCGAATGGTGTCTCCTGGTACAATCGATACAGACTCCTGCCGGGCCATGGTTGACTCTTCAATATCCGAAACCGAAGTCATAAAAAGTTCGTCGTCCTGAATGAAAAACCGGATGGGAGTATTCTCGCCCGACCCAAAACCGGCAGTAAAACCGGGAATATTCAACACATCGCCCGGAGACAAATTGTACGTTTGCATTCCCTGCCCGTTTGGCGATGAAAGAACCAAATCGATCATGGCTTTTCCGGTTTCCGAAGGAATGGGCTTTCTCTCGGCATTGGAGATAAAACCTACCGTTTTGATCCTTACCTTTTCTCCTTCAATGTCAAATTTTGCAGAGAACTGCTTTGGGGTAAGTTCCGAAAAAAGAACTTTTTCTGATTTTTGTTGGTTTTCGAACCCGGCATAAAAATAATTATCGGATGACAGGATAAAGTTGGCACTGCTGTCTTCCCGGATGTGCATAACACCTTCGTAGCTGAAGTAACGGGTGATGGCCGCCCCAAGTAAAATAACAAGAAATGAAACGTGAAAAATCCCCAACGGAAAGCGTTTCATAGAAAACAACCTGTATTTTAACAGGTTATTAACCAGATTGAGCGCCAGTAATGCCCATATCAATTCGAATCCGCGCGATTTATAAATCAATGCCTGTGCAGCCGGCGTTCCGAAACTGCTTTCAATAAAAGTAGCCATACCCATGGCAAAAGCCAGCGCCAGCATTAAAAATCCCATAAAAGGCATTGAAGTCAGCCAACTATAAATCCGTTTCATATTCATCCGTTTTTTCGCTTTGAAAATAAATCTTAAATAGAACAATTCAAAAAAAAGCAGGAGAGTTAACAAAACAGGAGTAGCTGACAGTTCCTTTGTAAAGAACTGAATACAAAAATGTTAAATTCCCCCTTTTACAAACTCTTTCATTACCCCCTCTGAATAGGTTTTTGAAATTGGAATAACCAATTCGGCCGGCGCATCAATTTCAAGCTTTAATCCGTCCTTTTCTTTGCGTACCAGTTTCACTTTTTCGAAATTGACAATAAAAGACCGGTGGCAACGCACAAAAGTATATTCTGAAAGATATTCCTCCAGGTTTTTCAGGCTGTTCCGAATTAAATAGTGGGCAATTTTCTGTTTGTTAATGTAATAAATGGTTACATAATTATCGGCCGATTCCAGGTAAAGAATATCGGAAGGCAACATGGAAAAACGCATCACCCCTTTTTCGTCGAAAAACGGGAGGAGTTTCGAAGGTTTCGCCGGATTTTCGTCTTTTAACTGTTCCAGGTTTTCCAGTTTTTTGGTTTTATCCTGCCACGAAAAGTAGAGCAGGGTAATGATGAATGGAATGATCACCACCAGTGCTGTAATTTGTAACGAGTTTAAAAAATCATCCACCCAATCATTTTTCTCGTGAAGAAAGAAAATTTTCAACAAGGTATAAGCCAGGGCCATAAATGCAATTTCTGTCGCTTCCCACAATCCGTATCGTAGATAGTTGAGCCTGAACCTGCGGCTTACCCTGAACATCAGAAACCGGCTGGCAACCATGACAAGGATACCTGTTAATATTAATCCGCTGGAATAAAGGAAAATTTCAAGTTTGGTAACATTATACCAGGTGTTTACCCCGAATGGCGCATATATATTAATAAAGACCAGTGCAAATGCGGCAGTAAAAATAATACGGTTGACCATATTTTTACTGTGAACCAGAAATTCAGGTATTTTCTTTTCCCAAATAAGCATCGTCAAAAAAGTTTATGCAAAAATAAGGCTTAAATGTATGGATCCCTCAAAAAAAGACAACAGGGATTAAATAATTTCACCCCACTATTTCGAAAATCCCCCCGCATTGCTGAATCCTGCCCCAGTTCAACACCGCTAATCCCTTTATTTTGTGCGCCCAAACTGTGCTTGCTAATTTCGCTTCAAACATTTCATTTTTATGTTATGAAATATACCAATCGGCTTCAGTTGTTAAATGAACTCTTTTCGCTGGAAAAAGAAAATATGGAGATTCCCGGATCAAAAATAAGAATCCAAAACCTGGCGTTCCGTTCTGAACTGCCGGAACCGGAACTGGCGAACAAAATGCTCCCGGATTCATTTAGCGTCGAAGATTCAAAAATTGAAGAGAACCGGCAATTTAACTATCCGGTGTTTGTTCACACCCAGGAGAAAAATGACCGCGCTATTATTTTGTTGCATGGGTTAAACGAGCGTGACTGGACAAAATACCTGCCATGGGGCGAATTTCTGGCAAAGAACACCCAACGGACAGTCATTCTTTTTCCTTTGGCTTATCACATGAACCGCGGGAAAAAAGAGTGGAGCGACCCTCGTTGTATGAGCAACCTGGCCAATTCGAGGAAAGAAACAATCGGCAGCATCAGGCAATTGAGCTTTGCCAATGCCGCGCTGAGCAAACGGTTAACCGAAGATCCCCTGCGATTTTACCGGGCCGGGCTTCAAAGCGCCAACGACCTGGTTCACTTGCTCACTCAAATAAAAAATGGCCATTACCCGCTGCTGGAAAAAGATGCGCAGGTTAATTTTATGGGGTATTCCATCGGGGCATTTCTTACCCAGATTCTGTTCATGGCCAATCCCGATAAACTTCTGCAACATTCCAAAGCCATACTTTTTTGTGGAGGCACTACGTTCAACAACATGTTTGGAACATCAAAACTAATCATGGACAACGTGGCTTATGAAAAGTTGAACAACTTTTATCTGAACCATTTTGAGAAAGATTCATCAGGCGGAGCTGAATCACATTCTTCTCATCTGCAGAATGTGATTCAATCGTTTAAGGCAATGATCCCGTTACCTTCGCTGACACAATTTAAAGAAACGGCATTTTCGCGGCTCAGCAAAAAAATAAATGCTATCGGGTTGCTGAAAGATAAAGTGATCCCGGCCAAGGAAATTTGGGAAACGTTAAAAACCAATTACGGCAGAAAAACGATTCCGGTACAATTAGCCGATTTCCCGTATGAATACACCCACGAAAACCCGTTCCCACTGAAAAAGGAACCTTTTCAGGCTCAGGTAGATCAATGTTTCGAACAAATATTTACGCACATTGCCCTGTCGCTAAAATAAAAAAATCATGATTCTCATGAATCACCAACAGAAATGAAAGTGCGAAACCATAATAAACTTTCATAGGTTGACCATTCACTATCATGATTTATCTTTCCACAGTGCCGACCGGCCTATTTTTATCCAGACCGAAATCAAAATAAAAGCTTAGTGTAAACGGGAAGTTCCGAAGAATGAGAAAATCACCCGTTGAACTTAGCTTTTATGAAGATGGAGGTTACAGATAAAAATCAGCCTTGACTTTTCTGTTTACTCTTTGTGTTAAGACAAAGAGTAAAATCCGCCTGATAAGGCAAAAAGACGATTTGAAATAAATTCCTGTCTTACAACCCGAAAAAAGACTTTCAGAAAAAAAAAGCTGTCCGGTTCTGGACAGCCTTTTATCTGTATGAGTTTTATTTTTTAGAAAATGCTGTACGATAAACCAACGGCAAATAAAGCATTACTTTTTCCGTATGTTTCCTTGTACCCTTCGAACGATTTTTCAAAGTCGATATATTTGGTGTACATGGCCCCGGCATCGAAGGTAAGTTTTTTCGACAATTTCCATTCAAATCCAAGTCCTCCCGAATAGGAATCGTTACTGTAGCTGAAATCGCTCTGGTAATCTTCACTTACTCCGGTGTTGGAATGCATAACCCCGGCGCTGATGGCAAAATTGTCGGTAATGGCATATTGGGCCCCAAGGGCAAGTTCCCAGTAATTATTATCAATCGTCCGGGTTTGCTGGTAAACATTTTTACCCCAGTCAACATTTTTGTCAAAATAAGTATTGAAAGAAAGCTGGGCATTCAGCTTTTTTGAAAATTTATAATCGGCTCCAATAGCCAAAATAGCAGGAATATCGCTGCCCGATTTGGCTTTGTCGGGGAATAAGCCGGTGTCGTCTTTGGTAGTTTCGTTAGTCAGGGTCATAAAGGTTTTAAATTCATATTTAATACCAATATTTAAACCTTCAGCCGGTGAAAGGTTGACCCCGAGAATGGGTGTAATTCCGGCGCCGGTTTGCTGGGTATCCACTTCTTTATTATCCATTAATGCAGCAGTTGCCCCCAGGGTTGTTGATTGCTGGCTCAGTGCGTCGCCACCGGCTGTAAAACCTCCCTGAATTTGCTGAACATTCATCACATTAATTTGTGTTTGAGGAACTCCGAGGCTAAGTAAACCACCTTCAATGGTAGCCCGGGTGGTTGCGTCAATATACCCGGCGCCTTCAAGCTGGGCCAGTGTAAGGCTGCCAGCGCCGGCTGAAATAAGCCCGTCCATATTACTGGCTGCTGAATAGGCATTGTTTGCATAAGCACTTAGGGTTGTGGAAACACCGCTTAAAAACGTTTTTGCTTTTACATCATTTCCGTTAGCCGTTAAACTAATGTCTTTAATAGCCCCCAGATACGTATTTTTTGACGGCATATAACGGACACCTCCATAAACAGAAATGGCATCGCTCAGGCTGTAGGTAACACCACCCTGGATACCCCAAAAAACAGAAGTTCCCTCAAATGAAATTCCTACATTATAATCAGTAACCGAATAACCCAGCGAAGACAAACCGGCAAGCCCGGGTACCAGCGAACTAATATTTTTTTCGAACGAAGGCAGCCCGGTATCATATTTAGCGCCACCTCCACCACCAACAGGCCCCACCATAAATGAAAGGGCTAATTTTTCTTTTTTATACACGGCATATACATCGGGGAAAAGTGGAGCTGTGATTTTACCTTCATAGGTCTGGTTATTTAAATAAGGATATCCGCTTTCAATAGTTCGTGACTGGAAAATACTTTGATTATGAAGGGCAAAATGCCACCCGTTTTCAAGTTTAATAATTCCGGCAGGATTAAAATAAACCGCATCAATTTGCGTGGATGCATTTCGCGAAAGCATACGCACGAATTGGGCACTCTGGTTGGTATTGGTTAAAATGCCACCGGCAAAAACCAAGTGGCCAAGCATGAACAATGCAACAAAAAGTGTTAGTCTTTTCATGAATTCCAATTTTTTAAGTTATTGTATTTTTCAAATTGTTTTTCAGTGGATGCAACTTGCATTTTCGATCAATATTTTCAGCAATTAAGTGGACAAATTTATCATTAAAAAATTACCGGCAAAACATTCTTGCTGATTTTCAGTGTCTTATAAAACTTTCGACCAATATACTCCTATCGTCTGTTTTACAAAAAAGCCCGAAAGAAAACTTCCGGGCTTTTTAATACAATTACTTATTGTTTAAATATGAATCACTTCGTCGTAGGCAGCAGCAGCAGCTTCCATAACAGCTTCACTCATGGTGGGGTGCGGGTGAATCGTTTTCAGCAGTTCGTGTCCGGTAATTTCCAGTTTTTTTGCAACCACCAGTTCGGCAATCATTTCGGTTACATTTCCGCCAATCATGTGTGCTCCGAGTAATTCGCCATATTTCGCATCGAAAACCAGCTTCACAAATCCGTCTTTCTGTCCGGCAGCACTGGCTTTTCCGCTGGCAGAATAGGGGAATTTACCAACTTTTACTTCGTAACCGGCTTCTTTGGCTTTGGCTTCGGTTAATCCCACCGACGAAATTTCGGGATTGGTATATGTACAACCCGGAATATTTCCATAATTGATGGGCTCGGGATTTAATCCGGCAATTTTTTCAACACAAACAATTCCTTCGGCCGATGCTACATGTGCCAAAGCAGGCCCGGCAATGATATCACCAATGGCATACACACCTTCCACATTGGTTTTATAAAATTCATCTACTTTTACCCGGCCGTTTTCGGTCTGAACGCCCAGTTCTTCCAAGCCAATTCCTTCGGTGTTTGGCGCTATGCCAACGGCCGATAGAACGATGTCGGCTTCCACCACTTCATCACCCTTTTTGGTTTTAATGGTGACTTTACATTTGTCGCCCGAAGTATCCACTTTTTCAACTGAAGAACTGGTCAGCACTTTCATTTTCATTTTTTTGAAAGAACGTTCCAGTTGTTTGGCCACTTCTTCGTCTTCGTTCGGAACCAGGGTTGGCATGAATTCAACCAACGTTACCTCGGTCCCAATGGAATGATAAAAATAGGCAAACTCGCTGCCAATGGCACCCGAGCCAACCACCACCATGCTGGCGGGTTGCTTGTCCAAAGTCAGCGCTTTGCGGTACCCGATGATTTTTTTGCCATCCTGCGGAAGATTAGGCAATTCGCGCGAACGGGCCCCGGTTGCCAGGATGATATGTTTTGCGGTGTAGGTTGTTTTTTTACCCGCCTCGTCGGTTACCTCCACCGAATTTTTCCCCGATAATTTACCAATTCCCGACAGGGTTTCAATTTTGTTCTTTTTAAATAGAAACTGGATTCCATTGCTCATTCCGGCGGCCACATCGCGGCTGCGCTTTACCATGGCGGCAAAATCGGCTTTCACTTCACCCGAAATGGAAACGCCATAATCGGAGGCATGTTTGGCATATTCATAAGCCTGGGCACTTTTCAGCAGCGATTTGGTTGGGATACAGCCCCAGTTCAAACAAATCCCACCCAGATTTTCTTTCTCAACCACAGCCACTTTTAAACCTAACTGTGAGGCCCGGATGGCAGCAACATAACCGCCCGGCCCGCTTCCTATAATCAGTACATCGTAATTCATTGAATCTGTTTTATAATTTTCAAATTATTAATAACACTTTCCTCTACTGAAAGGTTTGTTACAAATAAAATTCATTTTTGATTTTATTCCATCCTTTGGTTTGGGGTGCCCATTCCGACGGAAAGCTTATTCGATTTATTTAATCCCATGATAATATTCGAACAGTTTCCCGGCGGCAACAAACGAACTCAGTTGATTGGTCAACACTTTCTGTTCAAATTCATGAAGCTTAGCCTTCACTTCCGGATGATGATAAAAGCTCTGTTTCAGTTGTTCTTCAATGGTTTCGTGCATCCAGTATATAGATTGTTCGTTCCTTTTTCTCAGGAAATACCCGTTTTTATTAGTTAGTTTACTAAACTCCTCAATTTTGGTCCAGATTTCGGCAATTCCAGATTTCTGAACCGCAGAACAGGTTAATGCCTGTGGAATCCAGGCTGATTCTTTTCGGGGGAAAAGATGAAGCGCGTTTTCGTATTGCATTTTTGCCATTCCCGCTTTTTCAACATTATTTCCGTCGGCTTTGTTGATGGCAATCAAATCGGCCATTTCCATAATACCGCGTTTGATGCCCTGCAGTTCGTCGCCCGCACCGGCCAGCATCAGCAACAGGAAGAAATCGGTCATGGAATGTACGGCGGTTTCACTTTGCCCCACTCCCACCGTTTCAATAAAAATGTGGTCGAAGCCTGCTGCCTCACAAAGAATAATGGTTTCGCGGGTTTTACGGGCAACACCGCCCAGCGAACCGGCAGACGGGCTGGGCCTGATGTAGGCATTTTTATCGCCCGATAAATCTTCCATGCGGGTTTTATCGCCCAAAATACTGCCTTTCGATCGTTCGCTGCTGGGATCAATGGCAAGTACGGCCAGCTTTCCGCCACGACCGGTGATGTATTTCCCCAGCGCTTCGATGAATGTACTTTTCCCAACCCCGGGAACTCCGGTAATCCCAATTCTTATTGATTTTCCACTGGCTGGAAGGCATTTCAGGATTATCTGCTGGGCAATTTTCTGGTGTTCGGGCTTCGAACTTTCAACCAGGGTTACAGCCCGGCTCAAAACCGGAATATCGCTGTTGAAAATTCCCTGAACATATTCTTCAACCGTGAGCAAATTTCTTTTTTTGGTCAGGAAACGTTGTACTGAGCCGTGATCAACTGAATCGGGCTGCTCAATCCCCTGATTTACCTTTAATCCCTTAAAACCGGGCTCGTTTTCAATATGGTGGTGTAAATCTTTTGACATGGTTTGAATGTTTTTGAAGCCACAAAAGTACGACAATTCAATCAAAAAAACATAAAAAAAGGCGGCACAAGCCTGAACCTGTGCCACCCTCAATTATTGATAATTTATATACTCCCGGTTAACTTTCAGGGGCAATCACATTTCCCGAAATCCGTAATGTTGTTGTTGAATTTTTGGGATCATTGGTAATCACGGTGATGGTTTTACTCTGGCGTCCGCGTTTACCGCGTGAATCGAAAGTTACATCAATGGGGGCTGTTTCGCCGGCAGCTATTACTTTTTTTGAAGGTGCAACAGCAGTACAACCGCACGACGAACGTACATTGCGAATGATTAAATCCGATTTCCCTTCATTCTTCAACGAAAAAGTATGATCTTTTTTATCGCCTTGTTTCATATCGCCAAAGTCGAATGCTTCTTCGCTGAATTTGGCAACAGGCGCTTTGGCAAGCTGGTCGGCAGTGAGCGTCGAAAAATCTTCTTCGATGGTTGCACTTACACCAACCGAGTTTTTGTAATCGTTGCTCCCGTTTAATGAAAGATAAATGCGGTGTGAAGCAAAACCATACGTATCGGCGGCTTTGGCATCATAAACAACTACCATTTTCCCTTGCCCTTTTGCAGGAATGGTTTCGGGTTCTATATTCACTTTCAGGTGATTGGGAACAGTGCGAACGCCAATAGTTATCGGATTATCTGTATCATTTATCAATTCCAGTTCTTCGGTTTTGGTTTCGTTCTGGGTCATTTTGGCAAACGAAATATGGTTGGTTTTGGCCCTTAAATCGCCAATTAACCGGGGATAAATTTCGGCCAGTGTTTTTTCGCGTTGTTCAACCTTGCCTGATATGCTTAAAACCACTGTGGCATTTTCGGCATTCGACTGAACGGTAACCGATTTGGTAAAAGCGCCCGGGCGGTTGCTCGGATCGTAACTTACCTTGATTTCACCGGAAGCGCCAGGGGCAACCGGTTCGCGGGTCCAGGCCGGAGTGGTGCAACCACACGATGCCCGTACGTTATTTAAAACCAGCGGAACCCCACCTTTGTTGGTAAATTTGAACGTTGCGGTTTGAGCACCATCAGCTTCCTTAAAACTCCCAAAATCGTGGGTCAGGCTTTCAAATGCAATTTTTGCTTTTTCCTGTGCACCTACCGTTGAAAAAGATACAACGAGGGTCAGTACTGCAAAAAAATGTAAAATGCGTTTCATAAGTACAATATTTATAATTTATTGATTTTTATGTGTTATTTTGTAACAACAAATGTATGAATGCATTCCATGAATCCATGTTAACCGACCCTAATATTTTGTTAATGAAGTGTTAACGCGGCGATTGAACAAAAAAACGAAAGATAAATGTAAAAGTACGACGACCATGAAAGGTAAAGCACTTAAATTTATAATATTACTGGCTACCATTTCAATTGCGGGAGTTGTTATGCTTCAGTTCATTTTTCTGAAAAATTCCTACAATTATTCCGAAAAACAATTCAGGGAGAGTGTTACCATCGCGTTAAAAGAAGTCACCTGGCAAATTCTGCAGGAAACCGGGAACACACCAAATTACGACAGCATCACCCCGGTTGAAATTATTTCGAACAACTGTTACCTGGTAAATGTAGGTTCAACCTTCGATATTGAACTGTTAAAAAAACACCTGGTCAACGAATTGAAAAAACACGAAATTTATTCTGAATTTGAAGTTGCCATTTACGACCCGGAAACCGAACAAATGGGAAATGGTATTTATATCACTTCAAACCTTGAAGAACAGGAATCATTCTTTAATTTTCCAACCAACAGCAACTACAAAAATTATTTTGGTATCCATTTTCCCGACCGGTCTTCATATTTTAATGCACAAATGTCGATCTGGTATTTTTTTACCGGCCTGCTTTTGGTGGTTTTTCTCTTTTTTGGATACACTCTTTCGGTTATCATCCGCCAGCGGCAACTGTCCGAAGTTCAGAAAAATTTTATCAATAACCTCACCCACGAGCTAAAAACGCCCATTTCATCGATTGCCCTGGCATCGGCAGTTATCACCGACAAAAGCATTTTAAAAAATGAAAAACGGTTGTTCGAATATGCACGTATCATCCAGGAACAAAACAACCGGTTGTCGAAAAATGTGGAAAAGGTGCTAAATCTGGCCACCATCGAAAAAAACCGGCTCCGTCTAAACCTCGAAGAAACCAACCTGATTGAATTCCTGACCGAAACCACCAACCACTTCAAACAATCGGACTTTGGACGGAAAGCACAAATCAAAACCGGGTTCAATGGATTTAACGCTGTAGTGTTTACTGACCGGTTCCACTTTTCAAACCTCATTGTAAACATTTTGGAGAACGCAGTGAAATATTGTGAACAGGAACCGGAAATAAAAATTGAACTTTCAAAAAAAAGAAAATCGTACGAACTTTCGTTTACGGATAATGGAATCGGGATTTCAAAAGAATACCGGAAAAAAATATTTACCAAATTCTACCGGGTACCCACCGGCAACGTCCACAACGTAAAAGGTTTTGGACTTGGCCTCGATTATGTATTAAAAATAGTAAAAGCGCACGGCTGGAAAATCAGGGTCGATGAAAATCCGGAAGGAGGCAGTATATTTACCATTACAATTCGCGAATAAAAAAATGGAAACACCCGTATTTAAAATTCTGCTGGTTGAAGACGACGATGCGTTGCGCTTCATTGTAAAAGACAACCTCGAACAACGAAACTATCAGGTTTCAGTAGCCGAAAACGGTGAACTGGCACTCAACCTGTTTCAGGAGCAAAAATTCGATCTGATCCTTCTCGATATCATGCTCCCAAAGATCGACGGATTTCAGGTAGCCCAGAAAATTCGTAAAACCGACGAACAAACGCCCATTATATTCCTCACCGCCCGATCGATGACCGAAGACAAAATTACCGGCCTCACCATCGGCGGCGACGACTATATCCCCAAACCATTCAGCATGGAAGAACTACTGCTGAAAATCAAAATCTTCCTGAAGCGGAGCCAGTCGCAGCCAGTGTTCCGTGAAAATTCAAACCAAATCACCATTGGCAGGTATTTGTTTCAGCCCGACGATTTAACACTTTCACTCAACGGCGAAATCAGAACATTAACCATGAAAGAAGCCGAACTCATCCGTTTTTTTGCGGAAAATGCAAACAAAGTATTGAGCCGTAACGAAATCCTCGAAAAAGTGTGGGGTTCAAACGATTATTTTCTGGGCCGCAGCCTCGATGTGTTTATCTCCCGCCTCCGAAAATATTTTAACGAAGACCCCGGCATTCGCATCACCAACCTGCACGGTATCGGATTCCGGTTTTCGGTTCGAAAAGAATAATTAAACTCAAACAATCCGTATTAAAAATGATTTTTCAGGCAAAAAAACATGTCAGTTCTTGGAGGTAATAAAAAAACAGCTATTTTTGCAGTCCGAAAAAATGATTGGGTAA
>CAZHKI010000040.1:0-14293 GCA_964533365.1 uncultured Maribellus sp.
TCCAATACAACACTAACAGTTGTTTGGCTTCCTACTGCCACTTCCAACGTTTTCATCCCCACAAACGAAAACTGCAATGTGGTATTTGCCGGAAGGTTGGAAAGAGAATATTCCCCGTCAGCATTCGTAACTGTGCCTTGAGTTGTGCCTTTTACCACTACTGTTACACCGGGAAGCGGCTGCCCCGAAAAATCAGTTACTTTCCCGGAAACTGCTTTTTGCTCCTGAACGGCCCCCTGACCATTATATCCGCCTCCTTTGGATTTTATAGCAATATAGTTGTTGAAAATTTCGTATTCCAACTGATACTGAGGAAGTACTTCGTCCAGAATCTCAGCCACAGTTTTTTGTTTAAACTCAATATCGATGAGTTGCTTCGCCTTTAAATCTTTACTTTGATAAAAAAAACGAAAATTTGTACTTTCTTCAATTTTTAGCAGTACATCTTCTATGGTTGTGTTTTTCATTTTCAGGTCCAGTTTTACCTGCCCCACAGATGGAACGGCAAAAATCTGAATAACACTAATCAGGCACAGAAAAATTGTAATTCTCATAATCCTAAATCCTTTTTGCAACCAACAACGGTTGCGGCAATAAAATTTTTTTTTCATAAATTTGACACGTTTACGATTAATACTTATCTTCTCGCAGAAGACATAATTGTAAATAAATTCTGGTCGGGAAATACTCGCGATATTTTCCGGCCATTTTTTGTTCTACATAGGCTTCTTTTTTAGATGAATAATACTTGGTTTATTGTTAATGATTTCAATGTTATATTCTATTCCTGCAGTATATTTTAATATGTCGAATATTTGATCAATGGGTTTGCTTTTCAAAATGGTTCCCGTAAACTCTATCTGTTTAATTTCTTCTTCATCAAAAATCACAGATATACTGTACCATCGTTCAAATTTTCTGACAATATCTTCCAGTTTCTCGTTTTTAAACACCAGATACCCATCTTTCCATGAGGTATAATACCCGGCATTCGCCTTGCTGACATGTATTGTTTTCTTTGTCAAATCAAACAGTGCATTCTCTCCCGGAGAAAGTTCTGAAACAACAACCCCCTTTGGATTTTGAAGGCTTACTTTTCCTTCTATCAGTGTTACATTTACTTCGTCGTCCTGGTCAAATGCCTGAACGTTAAAACTGGTTCCCGTCACAGCCACCGTTAACTCCGGAGTTTGAACATAAAAAGGATTTTTCGGATTATGGCTTACGTCGAAATAAGCTTCTCCGTTTAGTTTAACATCCCGTGATTTACTATCAAATTTTGCCGGATAAATTAGTTTTGTATTTGAATTTAACCAAACATGTGTATTGTCCGAAAGATAAACCTCTGCGCTTTCTCCTTCCGGTACAATGATTTCGTTCCACGCTAATTCCTCCGGATTTTTATAACCCAGGTAATAAACCGATATACTTCCAATTAAAAATGCCAGCACAAAAATGGCAGCATATCTTATCAGGGACATTGGAATTATTCTTTTTTTGTGGAGATTTTGGGTTTTGTCTGATTTTTTCGCCCTGTAAACATCGTAGTTTGCAAAACCTGAAATTGCCCACAGATTTTTTAAGGTTTCAAATTCCTGTTTATTTTCTTCTGAGCTCTCAATCCAGGTTATGACTTCGTCAATTTCCGGTTCATTGCTTAATTCATTGAGAACAAATTTATGTAGTTTTTCCCTGTTCATGCAAATACTTTTGTAAGTATGTACTGCAAACCGGAAAATACCCTATCACCTGATTGATTTTTTTTCAAAAAAATGCAACGGGAAAATACTGTTTTAACGCCGGGCGGAGAAGTTTCAACGCTTTGGTAATGCCAGCCTCTACCGTTTTTATTGAAATATCAAGCTCGTCAGCAATTTCAAGGTTTTTTTTATTTTCAAACCGGCTCATTTCAAAAATACACCTTGACTGAGGAGGTAGCTTTTCCAAGGTCTGTTTAATTATTGAGTTAATCTCACTGAAAATAAAAGGAGAAGTATCCAACTGACTTAATGAGTCCCGGGTTAAGTTAAGATACCGGTATTGTAATTTACTGATATGTTTTTGACCTACTTTTAGGTGTTCAATTTTTTTTAAACATTGATTTTTAGCCAGAGTAAACAACCACGAAGAAAGGTTATTCACTTTGTAAAATTTTTCACGGTCTTCCCAAATAATGGAAAATACATCCTGAACAACATCTTTTGCCATTTCCCGGTCATTCAGATAGTGTAAAGAAAAATGCAACAAACGTTCCTGATAAACCTCTACAACACGCGTGAAAGCAAGCGAATCTCCTTTAGCCAGTTTTTGCAGTAATTCTATTTCAGTTAGGTACAACAAGGTTATATCCGATTTTCTATTCAAACATAGTAGAAAATTTTACATTATTTAAATGTTTCCCAATACTTGTATTTCTGTTATTCAACAACAGTAAAAAAGCACCTTTCATCGGAAAGGTGCCTGTTTAACTAACTAAACTACAAAATGTTACAAACATTATATTCTTCTTTTTCTTTCGCTTGAAAGAGCGTAATATCCAATAACTGTATCAGAGTAAGGCTGTTTACTATTTATAAGTACTGTTTAAATAAAAATACCCTATGTCTTTTTTGAAAATTATAAAGCGTTTTTATAGCTACGGTAACTTAGACCACGTTAAAATCATCGACAGCACGTACCTGAATGTAATTGCCGGGCTGACAGGTATAGTGGCGCACATCAATTTCGTCGATGCGGGGCGCATTCAGAAAATCGGCCACGGCTACGTTAAACGCAGATTGCCCTTCTTTAGCCGATGCCCCGTAGGCCTCTTTTTTGGCAGGGTCGGCCAGAACGGCTTCCGTAAAGGACGGCTTCCTGAAAACGTTACTGGTGTTGCTGGTGCGCTTAGGTGGACTCCTGTTCCTTCTTTAACGGAGCTTTTGATGCCACGGTTTTTCCGCCGCGGTTACGGAATACAATCAGGTTGCCCAGCTTTCCGCTGAGGCCTGTGGTTACAATGTTGTTTCCTACTTTTGCCATAGTTTCCAATTTTTAAGTTAAACATAAAAAAATTCATATCATTAAATTCTTTTTTAAAACTGTTCCTACCAGATAGCATGATAAAATCTTGCTGTAGCGGAGTATTTATGAATAAATTAAATGAGATTCTGTTTCCAATTTATCTGCTTATTTTATATAAACCACAACCATGTGGATTAGTCTCTGTTTTGAAACTATCTGAAAACTTTCCGAGGTTTTTCCTTTTCCATAGGTCACGCACTGTATATTCTCCTGTAATTCCCAACTCTTTCCAGTTTATTTCAATATTTATTTTATCAGTATCGTTTATGTTGAAGAATGCAACATATTTTCCACCCGATACCGGATCGTCAGCAACCCATACTATTCCATTCTCCGTTTCCCGAAGCTCCCTGTTATTGGTACTGTTTTGATTGACAGCCAATACTTCTTTATTCGTTAATATTTGAGAAGTTATTTGATCAAGCTGCAACAAGTCTCCTCCCATCATCAATGGAGATCTGAAAATTGACCAGAGTGTAAAATGAGTGTATTTCTCATCGTCCGTAAATCGTGAATATTCATTTAAAGTTTCTTCTTTCGGCAGATTTATCCTTTGGGCTAAAGCTCCATCAGTTCCATTAATTCTTAATTTCCCCAAAGCAAGCATGTCACAGTCTGGCCAATGGCCGGAAGCGATGAAATTTTGCCAAGTCCTGCAATACTCAAATGTCTTTTCAATAAAACTCCAGTCATCCCACATATCGCCGGAAATACGCCAGAGGTTCGCATTTTTATCAAGATGGTTAATTTTACCGACAGGTAACGGCCCTGCAGAAAGGCTCAGAACAATAGGCCTTCCAGCTTTTTTGATTGCAGAACTCACGGCTTCAATCTCTCCCCTGTGATAAGGATCTTTTAGCATATCATCCGCTTTGATATAATCAACTCCCCATTCAACATACATTTCAATTATTGAATTATAATATTCCTGTGCCCCGGGTTTTGAGGTATCAACTGTAACAAGCCCGTGAAACCACCGACAGGCATCTGCCTCCGTCGCAATTTCTTTTGCACGGTAGTCAGTCCCTTTTACTGGCGTATTTTGTTCGACAGCCTGCCACGGAATACCCCGCATAATATGAATGCCAAATTTTAAACCTTTGCTATGTATGTAATCAGCCAACTCCTTTAATCCTTTGCCATCAACTGACGATGGAAACTTATCAGAATTTGGTATCAACCTTCCGTAGTTGTCGATACATTGAGGGGGATCTTGTATCCTGAAGTTGGATGTATTCAAACCCTCGCCGTAATTCCATCCCATGTCTAAGACAATATACTTCCAGCCATACTTTTTTAAATTTTCAGCCATATAATCGGCTGTTGCCTTTATCTGGTCTTCAGTTACATCCATTCCGAAACAGTCCCAACTGTTCCATCCCATGGGAGGTGTTTTTGCCAACAGCCCAATGTCCTGCGCTGAAACATTCAAACCAAGGAATATTGCAGCAATTATTAATTTCATTCTTTTCATTGTGTAGAAACATTTATAGATATTACATACCGTATTTTATCAACATTTCTTTTTCGAAATTCAACAAAATTTTCGCTCCTCTGTCAAGGTTTTCTTCTGTCGGCTTTATCAGATTACGCCATACATGAATATCCCGGCCCACTTCACCTCCCATTGCTACAAAAGGTTCCGAAATAATCCGTCCATTGTAACCGATGTCTTTTAACGCCGAAAAAATCTCATCCCAGTCAAGATGTCCCATTCCCATTCCGGGAATACTGCGGTTATTCTCGCCTGTATGGAAATTCGCCAGTTTGTTGTTCACCAAACGAATAGCGTCGCCGATGGAGGCTTCTTCGATGTTCATGTGGAAGGTATCAAGTAAAATACCGATGTTGTCGCTTTCAATTTGAGCGACATAATCCAATGCTTCCTGCGCCGTGTTGAGAATCGGCGATTCAAAGCGGTTTACACATTCTACACAATACTGAACACCATAGTCTTCTGCCGTTTTTACGATTTTACGCATACTATCGAGACTGCGGTTCACCAAATCGATTTTGTTATGGGCAGTACCGGCTGAAATTCCCCAACCGCCATAACTGACACCCGATATGATTTTACCATCCATATAACCGACGCACCCGACGATTCGTTGAAGGTATTCAATGCCGCTTTGACGGATGGTGGCGTCATTGCTCGAAACATCATACTGAGGGTCAAGTCCGAGGCTGTATGTCAGTTCAATATTATAATCCGAGGCACACTTTTTTATTTCATCCATGTGGGCATGAGTCATATCCAACAGCGGTTGTGCCTGAAATTCCAGAATATCGTATCCGAGAGACGATGCTTTTTTGATATATTTAATGTGGTCAACGTCCCAGTTCCTTTCCCAGAGGTTAATAAAGATGCCTAATTTATTCATACTCTTTTAGTTATTTCTTAAATATTTTTTTATTTCTTCTTCTGTCGGTTGCGCCGGATCGAACTCTACGCCGTCGATATACCGCAGCGCTTCGTAAAATACGGCTGAGTATTTGCCATAGATGCAGGATGTATGGTGGATATAAGGTCCGTAAATAATCTTCTCTTCCCATTTGGGCCAATCGTTCACCTCAAGATAAACATAAGTTCCAAGTGTATAGGGGCCGTCAACTGCTTTGCCTTCTCCGCAAAAAAGAGAATATTCACCGTTCATCCCGTCAAAACGGATCACCGTGATATCTCCTTTTCTTAACTGCCAGTTACACGTACCCGGGGCATGGGATGGCAAAACAAAATGGTTACCTATTACCGATTCGTTTTTATTGGCCGAAAGTGAGGGAGGGAAGGCACCGCAATGCCATAACAATTCGGCATTGTCGTTTTGCGGATGACGGATGGTCAGGTCAGAAAAGAACGTTGGATCGGAAAACATTCCTGCTGCCTGTAACATCAGGCTGCTGATTGCCCCGTGAATATCCGATTCACACGATACCGGCGTCCCTTCGTCAGTAATAATGGCATGAACATAGCAGGAGCAAATTCCCAGTTGAAACTGCAATTCGTCCCAGCACTGAAAAGCTACTGCCTGCAAACTGTATTCATTGATCAGGTTGCTGACTACATATTTTAAAGAGGCTATTTTTTCAATTGCATCGACCTTCAAAACAGAAAAATCAACAGTTCCTGTAATTTCTTCAACAACTTTTTTTATGTCGGCTTTCTTATTTTGAAGGGTATCTTTAACCAGTCTGACAACCGTGTCCAGGTTAAAAGGGATGATTTCGATGCCGAATTTTTCCAGCAGTTCATTTTCATTGACAATAATGGAATAAAATGATTGGGGACGGGAAGCGATTTGTCCTATACGCGTGTTTTTGGCGAACTTAACGACATTGGCCGCCCGGATAAAATTTACAAAACCTTTTCGGAAAACCGGATCGGTTACGCTGGAGTTAATTATGTATGAAAACGGTACTTTGTAACGCTGCAGTACCTTTGAGGTTGCAAACAAACCGCATTGGGAATCGCGTAAACGCCGCCCGTTGGCAAGTGGGGCTTCGTCTCTTGGCCCCCAAAGCAGTAAAGGTTTTTGTACTCTTCGCCCAACCTGTGCCACCGCATTTTCAGTACCAAAATTGCAATGAGGTGCAAATATCGCATCAATTTTATTTTCTATAAAATAAGCAGCTACCCTTGCAGCGTCATTATCATCGTACAATAATCCTTCATCGTTCAACCATTCAATGTCCAGAATATTTACTCTTTCAGGGACTAGTTTTTTTATTTCTTCCAAAATCAGATTCTTATACTTTTGTGCATCTTCTTTTGAGAAAAAACTCCTGCGTGTTGGCATATAGCCAAGTTTGAATTCCTTATTCATAATCTTATTTTTCAAATGAGTTCTTTTTGAATTTCTTCCAACGATTTCCCTTTGGTTTCAGGAAAAAGCAGATAAACAACTACAAGCTGTACCAACATGGCTGCAGAAAAGATCAGAAATGCCATTCCCCCTCCTGTTTGACTGGTTTCAGCCAATACAGGGAATAGCCAGGATATTGCGGCAGCCATTGTCCAGTGGGTAAAACTGCCCAGAGTCTGGCCTTTGGCCCTGACTGAATTGGGAAATATTTCAGAAATATATACCCAGATAACAGTACCCTGCGAGAATGCAAAAAAGGCGATAAACCCGGCCAGGTAAATCAGCATCCAGGTACTTCCATCAGTAGTAGTAAAAATTGTACGGGCAACCATCCCCAAAAAGAAAACCATACCTGCGGCACCTGTAAGCAGAAGCCTTTTACGTCCAACTTTATCAATCAACAGCATGCCGGCGATGGTAAAAATGAAAAGGATTACACCGATGGAAATTGACTGCAACAGTGCCGATTGTTTGGCATAACCAACCATCTCGAAAATGCGCGGGGCATAATACATGATCGCATTAATTCCGGATAACTGGTTGAACATTGCAACCAAAAAAGCCAGCATAACAGGTTTCCGGTACAATCCTGAAAAAAGCGGCTCCTTTTTCCCATGGAATTGTTCATTAAGCGAATCTTTTACCTGTTTTACTTCCTGTTCGGGATCGTATGATCCGACTTCCCTAAAAACTTTTATTGCTTCAATCACTTTTCCCTTAATGACCATCCACCTCGGGGATTCTGGGATATAAAAGACCAATCCAAAAAACACTATTGCAGGTATTGCCTCAACCCCAAGCATCCAACGCCAGGCATTACTTTCAACCAGATTGTTAATCAGGTAATTTGAGAAATAAGAAAGTAATATCCCAAAAACAATGTTGAGCTGAAATGCAGTTACCAATCTGCCCCGCAACCTGGCAGGGGCAATTTCAGCAATATACATTGGTCCGATAACCGATGATGCCCCAACACCCAGTCCCCCTAAAAAGCGATAGACCAGGAATCCCGTCCATGTTACGGTAAGTCCACTGCCCAAAGCTGAAACAGCATAAAACACTGCAATGATCAATAATGATTTTTTACGACCAAAAACATCAGCAGGACGACCGGCAAATAAGGCTCCGAAAAGGGTCCCTATTAATGCAATTGCAACGGTAAAACCATGCCAGAAGCCATCGAGTGAAAAAAGCTGCTGGATTGTTTTCTCAGCACCTGAAATTACAGCAGTATCGAAGCCAAACAGCAAGCCTCCTAAAGAGGCAGTAAAGGCACTTAAAATAACATATTTGTTTTTAGCCATAATGTTAGGTTTTGACAAGTCTTGCTGATTAAAGGAACTTTTTCTTTAAAATGATATTCTTCGAATCCCAGGTGCTGATTAGTAATATATCAGGCTGCTAAACAGAAGTTTTGATAATATCATCGTGTACAAATGTATTGAGACAATCTTGCAAACACAATACACAAAATGACATGTTGATAGCACATTATGACATAAAACAATATCAATGATCGCTATTCTCATTAACGACCTCATTATTATGTCAGGCAAATTTACCTGTAAGGAGAATAATAAAAACCCTATCGTTTATTCCTTAACCTGAAATCAACGGGGTTTATCCCTGTTTTTTGTTTAAATACCCGTGAAAAGTAATTGTTGGACTCGAAGCCCAGTTGGTGGGCTATTTCTTTAACCGGCAGATTGGTTGTCGATAACAGGTTTTTTGATTTTTGGATACGAAGTTGTATTTGATACTGAACAGGCGAGAAACCGGTGTAGCGTTTGAATTCTTTACGAAATAAAGAATATCCTATCCCTATTTTTTCTGCAATTGCTTCCGGAGAAATCTTTTGATTAAGTTGTTCAATAATAATAAGCTTAGCCTCTTTTATTTGTCTCTCAACATCGGATTTATCAATTGAATTGAATTTTTTATGCGAAAAGATTTTCATCAGAATATGAAATAATAACGCAGAAGCAGAAAACTGCAGATTTAATTCTTCCTCCTTTAGCAGGCAGATAACCTTCAGAAAATTATCCATAATCTCACCATCCAAGTCCACAGTTACTACAGGCCTTGTTGCATCAAGAAAACTCCCTCTTCTGAGATAATCGATCAAATCCCCGTTGAACTCAATCCAGTATTCATTCCACCCGATATTTTTGTCGGGGGAGAAACGATGCCAGACATTGGGAAAGAGAATAAATAAATCCCCCGCATTTACTTCTTGTTTTTCCGACAATTCAGATTCAAAAGTTCCTTTACCGCTGGTAATAAACAGAATTTGGTATTCCGACAACCTTCGTCCCTGAGACCAATGAAAATAATGGTGCACCGGATGATCGGTCAATGGATACTCAACCTCTTTGCTGACCTCCGTGTGGCCCGCTCCCAAAAGATAAATACCTGTTCTTTTATCTTCATCGCTTACCGTGATGTATTTATAAAGATGTTCTTTTACTGGTTTCATCAAATCAATATTTAACAATCACTACAAATTTCCCATTCAGGCAAATGATTTATTTTAATCAAACTCCATATTCAATAAAATTAATACTTTGTCCTTAACTACTTACTACATGACAAAAATATAGATAGCTGGAAATCAGCAAAATAAGCGTTGAGATATTTATTAAATACTCTGAATATCAGTATCTTACGAAAGATTTCCACATCAATTAGTAAGATTAATGATACCCAGAGTAGAGTCTAAAAGTAGTGAATTAGTTTCCATTTTCCATGAACACTCAGGATGGAATCTGGCTCGAGTGAAGTTCTTTGTTTTAATGATCCGTGCGCTTTGTAAAGTGCAAACGGTTGGTTTTGAGAAGCTGGCTTCGGCATTCGATTGCCATGCCAGTACCAGCTCGTCTTTGCGAAGGATACAACGTTTTATGGCCCACTATCTTTTAGATACCGATTTGATCGCAAGATTGATATTCAGGTTATTGCCACACCAACCTCCTTTCCGCCTGGCAATGGACAGGACAAATTGGAAGTTTGGACAGCAAAATATCAATGTACTGGTAATTGCAGTTGTGTATCATGGAGTTTCTTTCCCTTTGTTGTTCAGGTTGTTGCCTAAATTTGGCAATTCGAACACCGGTGAGCGCATTGAATTGGTTGAACGGTATATCCGCCTCTTTGGCACTGCATCGCTGGATTGTTTGACAGCAGACCGGGAGTTTGTAGGTGAAAGATGGATCAAATACCTGAATGATAACCGGATTCTATACTATATCTGCATTCGTGAAAACTTTAGGGTATTGCAACCGCATAATGGCAAACAAGTTAAAGCCAGTTGGCTGTTTTCGGATTTACCAATGAACGGGTGCCGGGTAAACCACCGGATTGTTTATTTGAACAACCAGCTTTGTTATCTCTCCGCCTCAAAAGGAAAGAACAAAGATGGGAAATCTGAATTGCAGATTATTATCTCGTTCAACAAACCGGAAGATGCACTCGAAGTTTACAAAGAACGAAGGCAGATTGAAACTGTATTCAGAGCTTTAATATCAAGTGGCTTTAATATTGAAGACACCCACTTAACTGAAATTGAACGAATTGAAAAATTGTTTGCATTGGTGATAGTAGCTTTTACCTGGGCATATTTGGTCGGAAATTATTTAGACAAATATATCAAGCCAATCCCAATCAAGAAGCACGGTAAAAAAGCGAAAAGTCTGTTCAAGCAAGGGTTAAACTATATTGCATCAGTACTGTTAAACGCTTACTTTCATGATGATATTGGGATATACAAATTTTTGTCATGTACTTAGGAAAAAAATAGAAAAGAAAAATACCCTCCTGTTCTGATAATCACTAAAGAGAATTTGTTTGTATAATAATCCTGAAATCTTCTCATTAAAAACGAAATTGAATCACGACGATTACCTCTTTCTTTACTGCATTCGTATAGCTGGTTTTTAACCCAATCATTGTTGTGTATTGAAAAGGTAAAGAACAACAAAGAATATTCCCTGTCATTCCTTGTTACCAAAGGGTAAAATCAAAGCCATAAAAACTGTTATTTAATCTTTGCTTAAATATCCAGTTCAATCCGCTGGATAATATGATCCTGATAAACCTCATCCAACTCGGTAAAATAGCCACTCCAACCCCACACCCTGACAATCAGATTCCGGTATTCTTCGGGATGTTTTTTAGCTTCAAGTAATTGTTCGCGGTTAACGGCGTTAATCTGAAGCTGGTGGCCGCCCAAATCCATAAATGATTTTACAAGGATTGAAACTTTTCGCTTACTTTCCGGATTGCGAAATACGGTATCGTGCAGTTCCAGGGTCAGCGGGCCACCGTTCATAATCTTTTTCATGTCGGGCTTTGAAAAAGAGGTGATGATGGAAACCGGGCCGTTTAATTTCACATTCAAAGCCGGTGAAAAATTTGCAGAAAGCGGTTCGCCTTTTTTGCGTCCGTCGGCCGATGCGCGGATATCTTTCGCGTGCCACAAATAATACATCGCGCTGCCCGAACCCGGTCTGAAACATCCTCCCCGTTCGTTAACAATTCCGGCAGTCAATTCCGAGAAATTGTCCAGCAGTTCAATGGCAATATTATCGACATTATCCTCGTCGTTGCCCATTTTGGGTGCATCGTATTTCAGTTTCAGCCAAACATCGTCATATCCTTCAAAATTATTATCCAGGGCAGCCATCAATTCTTCGGGACTAACTTTCTGTTCGTTGAAGACAAACTTTTCGATGGCAGCCAGTGAATCTGCCGCTGTTGACAATCCTGTGCCGTGAACGCCGTAGTTGTTGTATTTGGCGCCAAAAGAAATATCCCTGGCATTTTCAACACAGCCGTTCATCAGCAACGACTGGAGCGGGGCCGGCTCCATGTAAATATTCTCAAGCCCTGAAATCTGAACATTTAGTTCATCCCTGATTTCCTGTTTGATGCCCGCCATGAAAGATTTAAAATCCTTGCTGGCTGGGAGGTATTTTTTAATTCCTTCATCAACAACTTTGGCGAATGAAAGGGCTGCAATATTGGGAATGTCCATTCCTTCGCCGGGAATAATAAATTCCCAGCAGGCAGCAACCACATAATTCCGTGCATCTTCTAAATCATATCCTTTTGATAATAAACCCGGAACCACAATCTCATCGTTGGAATACTGGGGAAAACCCAGTCCCTGTTTGGTTAGTTCGGTACCCAAATCATAAACTTCGTCGGGTGTATTTTTTGTTACCCGCAGGTTTATTTTAGGATCGATCAATTTTAGTTCGAGACTGGCCTTGAGGCACATTTCGGAAAGCAGGTTATATGCGTCATCTCCGTTTTCATCTACTCCGCCCAAAACCAGACTTTGCCCGTTGTCTCCCTGCTGCATGCCGGGGTACAGGTCGCTGTCCTTGTTAAACGAAATAAAAAATTCTTCAAGAAGTTCCAGCGCTGAATCATAGTCAAGGATTCCAGAGTCGAGGTCATTTTTCAGGTATTTGTACATATACTGATCGAACCGGCCCACCGTGTTGTGGTAATTTCCTGAAGCCCACAACGAAAAGTGTAGTATCCTGAAAAACTGCAGGGCTTCGTGAAACGACTGCGCACCATAGCGGGGCACCCGTTTTAATACATTGAAAATTTCCTCATTTCCCGACTGCAGCGCCAATTCAGCGTACTTGTCGGCAAATTTTTCTATGTCGTCAACCGAACCAAGTGCGGCTTTCAAAAATTCTACGCCCTGTTGATTTCCCTGAGCAGATTGGATTTCAATAGACTGTATAATTTCCTTTCGCCGTTGTTCCAGGCCAACTTCAATGGTGTAGCCGTAATTTGAACTGATGTTGCATACACGTCCCAATTCGTGGATGTAATGCCCCTTTTTGATTTCAGCCCATTCTTCGGGTGTATATATTTCAGGGATTTTGGCAACTGTCCTTGTAATAACAATTTTTTCTTCGGGAAGGATAACCGGAACCTCATTGTCCAACATCCACGACAGCCGTTTTTGTGCCCTCCGGATATCATGTAAATCCTGTTCTTTAAAAGAAAATGTCAGACGGTCCAAAATTTCTTCATTTATCTCTTGCCTGAACTGGTGGTGCTTCTTTTGAAACACATAATCCAGCATTAACTTAATTCTCGGTTTCATAACACAATTGCATTAATATTGTATTTTTCAAAAACATCTTTCCATATATTCACATTCCGGCTCACATCAAATCCGGGATCATACTGTTTACCCAACATCGGGTATTTTGCCCCTGCGGTATGGTGGTAGGGTAACAGTTCCACCCGTTTTAAATTACTGGCCTCTTTGATTAAAGTTGCTGTCTCCTCCATGTTTTCCCGTGTATCATTTACTCCGGGAATCAGGGGGATACGAACATAAAAACCGGTTTCCGACCTGCAAAGAAATTTCAGGTTTTCCTGTATCAGTTTATTGTCAACCCCTGTATATTTTTTATGAATATCCGGATTGGTATGTTTAACATCCATCAACACCAAATCAACGTTTACAACCATTTTCTGAAATATTTCCGGTCGGGTATATCCCGAAGTCTCAACTGCTATATTCAATGGTTTTAAATGTTCTATCAATTTAAAAAGAAAGGCTGGTTGAGCAAGTGGTTCCCCACCTGAGATTGTAATTCCACCGCCGCTTCTTGTCAGAATCTCTTTACCCTTCAGCAGCGTTTTTGCCAGATTTTCGGCTTCAATTTCCTGCCCCACAATTTTACGCAAGCGCAAGGGACAAACCTCAACACATTTACCACATTGGATACAAGCCTCATTGGTACACACTTCGCTGCATTTTCCGCAATGGATACAGGCGGCATGGCTGACCATGAGTTCCTTTTTAAATGAAATGCCTTCCGGATTATGGCACCATGCACACTTCAGCGGACATCCCTTAAAAAAGACCAGTTTTCGGATGCCCGGCCCGTCGTGGACTGCAAATTCTTCAATATTGAAAATGGTGCCTTTCATCAAAATTTAACGAATTATCAGGATTTTTTACCTAAAACCATATGTTCAATTTCCTCCAGCGATTTGCCTTTGGTTTCCACCAGGGCAAACCGGTAAAAAACAAGGCTTAAAATGGTCGCGATGCCGAAAAACAGAAATGCATATCCCGTACCTATAGAAGCTACTACAACCGGAAATACCCATGAATTCAAGGCATTAAAAAACCAATGCGAAAACGAACCGATGGCCGATCCTCTTGCCCGGATATTTGTCGGAAACATTTCTGAAAGAATAACCCAGATCACAGTGCCCTGGGACGCAGCAAAGAAAGCAATAAATCCAAGCATCGAAATCAACAGGATATATCCGCTCGTATTTCCTGAAAGATATGCCCAACTAAACAGCCCCAGAAACACAGGCATCCC
>CAZHKI010000041.1:0-14231 GCA_964533365.1 uncultured Maribellus sp.
GATTCGAACCCATGACCTACTGCTTAGAAGGCAGTTGCTCTATCCAACTGAGCTACCGAGGCATCCTTTTTATAGCGGCGCAAAGGTAAAAATCAAAATTCAAATAACAAACCCCAATCATCAAAATCCGATAAATTGACAGCGATTGACGGACAATGATGGACTTTGCCGTTGGAAATTTGCTCAATGAATCGGTCACAACAGGTGGATCCCGTTCGCTTTGCAGATTTTAATCATTTCATCGGGCCAGATGCTCGACTGGATTTCACCAATATGGGCTTTACGTAAAAAGTACATGCAAAGGCGCGACTGTCCGATACCGCCACCAATGGTAAGTGGCAACTGATCGCTGAGCAGCATTTTGTGCCACATCAATTCTTTGCGTTCTTCCATCCCCCTTATTTTCAACTGTTCCTGCAATGAATTTTTATCGACCCGGATTCCCATGGAAGATATTTCAAATGCGCGCTGAAGCACGTCGTTCCAAATGATCATATCGCCGTTTAACCCGCGGTAGCCGTCGGCAGTTGCAGTAATCCAGTCGTCGTAATCGGGGGCGCGGCCATCGTGAACTTCACCGTTGGGCATCATTCCACCAATGCCAATCACAAAAATAGCCCCGAATTTTTTAACGGCTTCCGTTTCGCGTTCCAGCGGCGTATGGTCAGGATATTCTGCGGCCAAATCTTCTGCATGGATAAAGGTAATCTCCTCGGGAAGTTGCGGTTTAATCCCCGGATAAGTATCGGTAACGAGAAATTCGGTCCTTACCATTGCCGAATATATTTTACGGACCACTTTTTTTAAAAAAGCAATATTCCGTTCTTCGGCAGTAATAACGCGTTCCCAGTCCCACTGATCAACATACAGCGAATGCATATTCGTTAGTTCTTCGTCAGGCCGGATGGCGTTCATATCGGTGTAAATTCCGGCTCCTGCTTCAATCTGAAGGTCTGCCAGTGCCAGTCTTTTCCATTTTGCCAGTGACTGCACAATTTCGGCAACCGTTTCCTGCAAGTCTTTGATAGGAAACGAAACCGGGCGTTCCACTCCGGTCAAATCATCGTTTATCCCGGTCCCTTTTTTAACGAAAAGCGGAGCCGTTACCCGGCGCAAACGCAGTTCGGAAGCCAGGTTGGCCTGGAAAAAATCCTTGATGAGTTTAATGGCTTGTTCAGTTTGGTTAACATCCAAAACCGACTGGTAGTTTTTTGGTATAAAAAGTTTCATTTATTGTTCATTTTTTTCTTATTGAAGGGCAAAAATATAATTCTGCTTTCATTTTGAAAGCAGAATTGATAAAAATGTTGCAAAATTATTAGAGTAATATCAAAATCAATCATTCGTGTAAAGTTTTTATTTAATTGGCGATAAATAGTAATCAGGATTAATTTAGAAGAGACAAAACTGAAAATTTGCTGGTGCACATATGCCAAACAATCTGTTTTACCATTAACTTTGAAACAACATGAAAGGATGGGGAAAATCATAAGTAAACGTTAAAAAATCTACCATAAAATTTACCACTATGAAAATGAAAACAGCCGATCAAAACATCTGTTGCCCCGAATTCGATCCATTGCTCTGGGATGGTAAAATTACAGAATGGCAAAACAAAAAATTTGTAAAAACCAGTGTGTGTACAATTTTTACATGCCTATAAATTTTGGAGGGAAAATGCGAAAAGCCGATAAAACAATCAGAGAGGCTAATGGCCAAATCATAGATTCGCTGTGCCTTTCCGATCACACGTCGAAGTGGAATATGGATGTATACCTGGCAGTTGATAAAGAAATTCCCGGGTTGAAAAATACAACTTTAAGCGGAACATTTGTAACCAAAGTGTACGAAGGCCCATTCCGCGATACCGGCAAATGGTACGCCGATTTTCAGACATGGTGCGATGATAAAGAATTTAAAACCGGTAAAAACTACATGTGGTACACCACTTGCCCTAAATGTGCAAAAAAATTTAGTAAAAACTATGTGGTAATCGTTGCCGAGATTGAAAAGCAACCGATTACAGCATAATTAATACATAAACAGGCAATCTGCCCCAAACCAGTTATCAATATGAAAAACATCCAATTACGGCCATTAACCATTTCCGATGCGCCACGGCTGGCCGAACTGGCCAACAACCCCAAAATAAGTATCAACCTGCGCGATGCCTTTCCATCGCCCTACACACTCGACAACGCCATGAATTTTATTGACATGTGTTCTGCATTTAAACCGGCACAGGTTTTTGCCATTGAATACAACGGCGAATATGTCGGGAATATCGGGTTGCACCCAGGCAGCGACGTGTACCGAAAGTCGGCCGAGATCGGGTATTTTCTGGGCGAACCTTACTGGAACAAAGGCATTATGACCGAAGCCGTGAAAAAAATTGTGGAATACGGATTTGCAAATCTGGATATTGTCCGCATTCATACCGGTATTTTCGAATACAACACAGCCTCGCAGCGTGTTCTCGAAAAATGCGGATTTAAAAAAGAAGCCGTTTTCGAAAAAGCGGTGTTAAAAAACAACCAGCTCTGGAATGAAGTGAGGTACGCCCTTCTAAAATCGGAATATTCATACTGAAATTATCCATTTGACTCGTTGAGATTATAGGAATCAATTGCCATCGAGATGGATTTTCAGACCGTCGAAAGCGATAAAAACATTTGGGGGTAATATTTTCTGTATATCGCTGTGTTTCCCAAACGTATGGCTGACATGGGTCAGATATGCTTTTTCTGGTTGAATTTTTTGGATGACCTCCAGTGCTTCGCTGAGATTAAAATGCGAAATATGTTTTTCCTTTCTTAGAGCATTTACAATGAGAATTTTAGTGCCCGTAATTTTATCCATCTCTTCCTCCGGGATAAAACTGGTGTCGGTTATGTAAGTCAAATCGCCTGTTCGGAAGCCGTAAACCGGCAGTTTATAATGAAAACAGCGGATAGGAATAAACGGGATTCCATTAATAAAAAACGGGGCCTCACCGATGGTGTGCAGCGTCATTTTCGGGATTCCGGGATATTTATAATCGGCAAAAACATAATCGAAAATTCGCCTGATGGCTTCCTGCACCCGAGGTTCGGCGTATATATCGGTTGGGTGGTCTTGCACCCAGTTGTACGAACGGATATCGTCGAGGCCAAAAATGTGATCGACATGTTCGTGGGTCAGTAAAATAGCGGAAAGCGAGTCGATTTTTTCACGCAACATTTGCTGCCGGAAATCAGGGCCGGCATCTATCACAAAATTTTGTCCTCCAATTTTTAGCAACAGAGATGCACGCAACCGCTTGTCGCGGGCATCTTCCGAACGACAGACTTCACAATTACAGGCAATTACCGGAACTCCCTGTGAAGTTCCAGTGCCCAGAAATGTAGCTTCAATATCGGTTTTTCCGTTGAATGACATCCTGCAAAATTAACAAAACCCACGCTTTTAAAACGATTATCCCTATTTTTGGAAAAAATTTTAACCATGGCAAAACTTTTCCTTATTCCCAATGTACTGAGCGAAGGCGACTGGCAAAATGTGTTACCCTCCGGAATTTTTTCCATTGTCACCCAAACAAAATATTTTATTGTGGAAGATGTACGCACAGCCCGCCGTTTTCTGAAACAGGTAAACAAGGAAATTGACATTGACACACTGACTTTTTTCGAGTTGAACAAATACACGCAAGCCACCGATTTGCCTGGATTTCTGAAACCTGCGGAACAAGGTCATGATATGGCCGTCATTTCGGAAGCCGGATGCCCGGGCGTAGCCGATCCCGGCGCCGACGTGGTGAAAATTGCCCACCAGAAAGGAATAACTGTGGTGCCGCTGGTAGGCCCGTCTTCCATTCTGCTCGCGCTGATGGCATCGGGGATGAATGGCCAGAATTTCGCTTTCAACGGCTACCTGCCGGTTAAGCCCAACGAACGCACACGAGCTATCCAGACGCTGGAAAAAAAGGTCAAAACCGACCAACAAACCCAGATTTTTATTGAAACTCCTTACCGGAATAACCAAATCGTGGCCGATATCCTAAAAACCTGCTCCCCTTCCACCCTGCTCTGTATTGCCGCCAATCTCACCGGAGAAAACGAGATGATTGTCACAAAAACCATCCAGCAATGGAAAAACCATGTGCCCGACTTGCATAAACAACCGGTGATATATTTGTTGGGTTAATACATTTTTCTTTTTTGCAATTCCTGAATTCTGCTAATCAAGTTACTCCATTATGTCAAAATAGTGATTATCAGCAATATATTTTGTAAATTGTATGTAAACTTAAAGTGGAACTGCCATGGAAAATTATTACTTTCCGGCAACATCCCGAATTAACTTTCTATTTTCTCTGCTGCTAATTTATTATCCTCCCTGAAAAATTAAATGAATTAATGGGATCATGCGATTTAATCGTTTGGATGAAAAAAATCAGGAATAACAATTTATTCTGAATATGAATACAACTTTAAACATATCAGGCTTTTAAAAATATATGTCATGAAAAAATTTACCTTTCTTTTAATTGCGTTTTTTTTGCTGTTGCTGCAAACCAAAGGATTTGCACAGCGCGGAAGTATCGTAAATGCAATCCCCATGTTAAGCCTAACTTCGGAACAAGTCATGCAAAACCTGAAGCTTTATCTCGATGAAACCAGTTATTCGCTTACCGATTTGTTCACATACAAAAAGTACCCTGTGAATGCAGTAAAAATCATTTACAATACGATAAACGGCAGGGGCAATCCAACCATTGCTTCGGGTGTTGTTTTTATGCCGGGAGTATCTGTCCCCACCACAATGCCGGTCTTTTCGTACCTGCACGGAACACTGACCCGCGATTGGGATGCCCCCTCGAATTTGCAGGGAATTGAATCCATCATCGGCTGGATCATGGCGATGGATGGATATATTTCGGTTCTGCCCGATTATCTCGGCTTAGGAAATGGCCCCGGCGTACATCCTTATCAACATGCTGAATCCGAAGCTTCTGCCAGTGTTGATATGCTGAAAGCGGCCATCAGTTTCTGCAGTTCGACTCCTGTAATACCAAACGGCAACCTGTATTTGAGCGGTTATTCGCAAGGGGCACACGCTGCGCTGGCCACACAAAACGAATTGCAAACAACACCCATACCCGGACTAACACTCCGAAAAACAGTTGCCGGAAGTGGCGCTTACAGTTTGTCGTATATCCAGAAAAACTATCTTTTCGAACATCCTCTTTATCCCAGTCCTTCATTTCTCCCTTATTTGTTGCTGGGATACCAGGAAGTTTACAGAAATCTGTTCAGCAACCTAAACCAGGTTTTTGTTTCACCTTTTTATAATACAATTCCGGACTTGTTCAATGGTTCTTACACAACAGATGAAATCAACAGCCAGTTGCCAACATACTGGAAAACGATGTTTGTTCCAAAATATCTCTGGAACATTCAATACAATTATTTTCACCCGGTAAACATTGCCTTGCGAAAAAACGATGTCATCAACTGGAAACCTAAAACCGACCTCCATTTATACTACTGCACCTGCGATGAACTGGTTGCCAACGAGAATTCAATGCTAGCCTATTTATCATTTTTGCTGAAAGGCAGCAGCAAAGTGTCGTGTTTGCCGGTTGGCCCGTTTCAACATGCCGAATGTGCGCCGTTTGTATTGCTTTTATCAAAAATTCAGTTCGATTGTGCTTCGGGAGTCAACCCGTGTGGGATAAATTTGCTGAGTTTGCTGAAATCGGCCAACGAAGCTGATCTGTTCGAATTTACCAGTGCAGTGAAAAATATTGACCAGTTCCCTGTTGCCGACGAAATTATGCAAAACAAGGAACTGATTGCCTGTTTAAATGAACCTGCTGGATCGGATAACATTCAAATTTATCCCAATCCAGCCAGCGACGAAGTACACATCCAAATAGCTGCAAACGGAACAACAGTTTCACGGTTAAGTATTTACGACATCCAAGGCAGGCTGATGATGGACAAAACATTCAACTCAAACACCATTCAACTGAATATTAAACCGCTGCAAAACGGTATTTATCAAATGGTATTGAATGGGAATACCACATCAACCAAAACACTGGTTGTGCTGAAGTAGCCAGATTGAGATACTTTTTTAAAAGTCATACTCTCAAAGAAGCAATGGGTATGGCTTTTTTACTTAATACAAATTCAAAAAACATGAAAAATCAAGTCGTTTTAATCATTACAATTTTGGTTTTAATTGGCCAAAATGTATTGGCGCAGGATACTCCCGCCAGTGAACTCGAAAAAGCCCGTCAATTGGTAATGCAGGGACAGAAACAGGAAGCAAATGCGATCTTCAGCAATTTAATGGCCAGTGAGCCCGACAACAAACAGGCGGTTCAGTTTTGGCTGATGGCAAACATGAAACGCTCGCCCACCGGAGAAATGGATGCAATTGTTCAACTTGATTCGTTGCAAAACCTGTATCCCAAAAACACGGGAATCATGTTCTTTAAATACTTTATTCAGGCCGAATACGGGAAAACCGAAGAAGCGCTGGCCGGGTTCACAAAACTCACAGAAATTCAGCCTGATACTGCTGTAAACTATATCGGTAAAGGACAAATGCTGGCCGTTTTAAACCGATACGAAGAAGCGGCTGCCGTTTTTGAAAAAACCCTGACACTCGATCCAAAACGTTTTGATGTGTGGGGAATGGAAGCTGCAACATTGGCAAAACTTAAACAATACGACAAAGCTTTGGTTGCCATCAACAAAGGAATTGATTTGAATCCTGCCTACGCCGGAAACATTTACAACCGCGCCTGTATTTACTGTTTGAAAGGGGACAAAATACATGCAATGGAAGACCTTAGTACAGCTTTTGCCAAAATGCCACAATTGAAACAACATGCCCGGCAAGACGATGATTTGAAAAGTTTGTGGGAAGATGCTGACTTCATAAAACTGACAGAATAAACAGGTTTTAAATGATTTTTAATTCCTTTAAAAGTTCAAATTCGTGTTCAAAATTTGGGGTAAAAATCCCCTGCCCCAGTTGTTTTTCAACCTGGTTTTTGGTCCAGAACCGAAGTTCATCGACTTCGTCGGTATGGACGAAATGATTTTTGATATCGTGTGCCCAAAAAAGGTAAACCAGTTCGGCTTCCACTTCCGACTCCCATTTATACACTTTCAGCAATTTTGCCGAAAAATCTTTCAGCCCAATTTCTTCAAAAGCTTCTTTTTGCAGGGCCTGTTCCAGTGTTTCCCCGGCCGAAATATGTCCCCCAACGGCCGTGTCCCATTTTCCGGGCTGGATAAGTTTCGACAGCGGGCGTTTCTGAAGCAGGATGGTTTTATTACGGTTAATCACATGCAGGTGCACTACCGGGTGAAGCAGCTTACTTCCGTTGTGTACCTGGCTTCGCGGCGCCTGCCCGGTGATCCGGCCTTGTTCATCAACCAGTGGCACCCACTCTTCGCCGGCCTGTACTTTCTGTTTCTTCTTCTGTTTCAGCAGTTCAAATAAAAAATAAACTCCAAAAAGAATATAAAACAATCCGCCGCTGATAAATGCCCAGGCTTCCTTGCTCATAAAAAAAGTGGAATAAAAAACCAATAGTGTGTGGCCGGTAAAAATAAAAAACAGTGTTTTCAGGCTTTTGCGCATCTGAGCCACCTGCGCGTCGCTGAAATTAGTTCCTTTCATGTACCGCTGCCCCATCAACCCGATAATGTTTACCGGCGAAAAAGCGGAAATAGCAAGCACTGCTACCAGAACCAGTTCAATTAAACCGGGTTTCAGTTTAAAAAATATGTCGTTGTCGAGTACGATGGAAACTGCTCCCAGTACCACCAACAAAAGCGTGTCGAAAAGGATAAACTTATCGAACCGCTTTTCTTTGAAACCAACCCAGGCCATTTCGAGAATCCCGGTGCCAACCGCCACATACAGCCCGACGCGGGTTCCCCAGATTTCATCGGCAGCAATAAAAACAAACAGCGGGATAAAACCAGGCAGTAATTTTTTAAGAAGTTCCGTTCTGTTCATTTCACCGGAAATTAAGGCATCTGAATAAGTTATTGAAAGCTAAATCACAGTTTCGAGCAATTGAGGCTGATATTGAAGTAAAAGTTGCCTGAACAGTTCCAGTGTTTCGGTCAGTGGCAATTTCGACTCGCCGCCGGCAGCATTTAAATGTCCGCCACCGCCAAAATGGTTACGCGAAAAATCGTTGGCCGGAAAACTTCCTTTTGAACGGAACGAAGCTTTTACAAAACCTTCTTTTTCAATAAACAGCGCGCTGAAAACAATATTTTTGATTGAAAGCGGGTAATTTACAAAACCTTCGGTATCGCCCGGTTCAAAATTAAATTGCTTCAATTCTTCACGGGTGAGACTGATGAAAGCAGACCGGAATTCAGGAATGACTTCCATTTTCTTGTGCAGGCAATAACCCAGCAATTCCATCCGTCTGGCCGAAAAGTTATGGTAAACATTCGACTGGATTTTATCGGTTTTCAGCCCAAACTGCATGAGTTCAGAAACCACTTTGAACGTGTTGGGGTTTGAAATGTTATGGCTGAACGAACCGGTGTCGGTCATTATTCCGGTATAAAGGGCTTCGGCAGCATTTGGTGTTATGAACCTGCTCATCCCCAGACGGTTGATTACATCATAAATCAGTTCGGCTGTTGAACTGTACGACGGTTCTGAAAAGGTAAAATCACAGAACGGCACAGGATTGGGATGATGATCGATAAGTATTTTGATTTTATCGAAATGATTGATTCTTTTTTCGAGGCTCCCGGCGCGTTTGGCTTCATTGAAATCGACACAAAACAGAATATCGGCATTTTCAATGGCTTTTTTTGCTTCTTTCTTTTGATGTTCAGCAACCATCACCTGCAGATCCGACGAAAACCATTTCAAAAAGCCGGGATAATCGTTCGGCGAAATAATCGTTACCCGGTGACCTGAATTACTCAAAATCTCGCCCAGTCCAATTGCAGAACCCACAGCATCGCCATCGGGATAATCGTGCGGAATGACAACCACATTTTTACCAACCTGTGTCAGCAATTCAGCTACCGATGTATAAATCTCATTTTCAATGTCTTTCAAAACAATCTATTTTTAAAACGACAAATATAAGAAATCTGAACTTGCCGTTCGGCTTAAATTTTTTGATTTTTTGTATTATTGTGAAATATTAACTGGATTAAAAACAAACAAAATGGCAGGAAATCAGACCTTCACAATGATCAAACCGACAGCGTTTAAAAACAATCATACCGGCGGAATTCTGAAAATGATCAACGAAGCCGGCTTTGTAATTAAAGCAATGAAAATGAATTGGTTAACAACCGAACAAGCCGGCGCCTTTTATGCGGTTCACAAGGAACGCCCGTTTTATGCTTCGCTGGTTGAATACATGAGTTCGGGGCCAATTGTAGCGGCAATTCTCGAAAAAGAAAATGCCGTGGAAGACTACCGGAAGCTGATTGGAGCCACCAATCCGGAAAATGCAGCAGAAGGGACTATCCGGAAAATTTATGCCACCAATTTGCAGGAAAATGCGGTACACGGTTCCGACAGCGATGAAAATGCCATCATTGAATCCGACTTTTTCTTTTCAAAGATTGAAAGGTTCTGATTAGGAATGAACAGATTATTGGGAAAGGTTGTCGCGGTTTCGGCAACCTTTTCTATTTAAATACGATCCGATCGATCACTTCGCCACCAACGCTTTCGTTTAATTTCCGGCAAATTTCCTCGCGCATCATTATCAATTCATTCTTAACCACAGCCGAACTGATTTCGACATACAAAATCCGGTTTGAAATGCGCAGGTTGCGGGTGTAGCGGGCAATGGTTTTTCCCAAAAGCGGCTCCCATGCGCCCACGACGTCAACCTCTTTCAGCTTGCTTTCAATTTTCAGTTCCCTGATGTAATCGTGCAAAACTTCGCTTAGTGTTTGTGTGTTGCTTCTTCTCATTCAACCAGTTTTATTGTTCCCGAATCGACCGTAAAAATACGAAAATCGGCGCTCATTTTTCTGATGATAGCGTCGAGGTGTTCGCGATTAGTATCAGTTATAAAAATCTGGCCAAAATCTTCGCCTGCTACCACTTTGACAATTTGCTCAACCCGGTGCTGATCGAGTTTATCAAAAATATCGTCGAGCAACAAAATGGGTTTCAGCCCCGAAATTTGTTTGATGAAATTGAATTGCGCCAGCTTTAATGCCACGAGGTAGGTTTTTTTCTGTCCCTGCGACCCCAGTTTTTTTATTGGATAATCGCCGATATTTAATAGCAAATCGTCCTTGTGAATTCCGGCGGTTGTAAACTGGGCTGCCCGATCTTTACCCTGTGAATCTCGGAGTAGTTTTTCAAAATCGTTTTCATACAAATCCGATTGGTGAACCAAACCTACCACTTCGTTTCCCTGCGAAATAAAAGAATAATAGCGCTGAAAAACAGGGATAAATTTTTCAACAAATTCCATCCGCTGGCGATGAATGTGGGAACCATATTCCAACAGGTGCTGATCCCACACCGCCAGAAGTTCGGAATCGAAATAACGGTCGGCCGAAAATTGTTTCAACAGGTTATTCCGCTGAAGCAACGCACGGTTATATTTCACTAAATCGTCGAGATAATTTTGGTTGTATTGTGAAATCACACCATCCATAAACTTTCGCCGCTCGTCGCTGCCGCCTAAAATCAGGCTGTCGTCGGAAGGGCTAATCATAACCAGCGGCAACAACCCGATGTGTTCCATCAGCTTTTTATAAACTTTTGAATTACGTTTAAACTGCTTTTTTTGTCCTTTTTGCAAACCACAGGTAATTATTTCATCTGAATCAAGCCGTTTGTAATTTCCCTGCAGCATGAAGTAATTTTCCTGATGGTTAATATTCAAATAATCAACCGGATTGAAGAAACTTTTACAAAACGAAAGGTAATAAACCGCGTCGAGCAGGTTGGTTTTACCCGCACCGTTATTCCCGATAAAACAGTTCAACCTGGGCGAGAACCGGATTTGGCTTTCATTAATATTCTTATAATTGACAATTGAAATTTCTTCAATGTACATGTGTTGCTCCTTTGCTTCTTTTCAACAAAACTAATGAAAAAGCGCTGACAAACTTTCCACGCGGGTAATTTCGTATTAATAACAAGTTTATGTTGATTAAAATTCAAATTTAAGGCGCTATTTTCCGTTCCATTTTGAAAAAAAAACTATTTTTGCGACACAATTTTGAAAACGAATAAAATGGCAAACAAAAAAAATCCGCAAGCGGATAATTTGCAGGAACTTGAAAGCGCGTTAACCAGAACGGAGCAATTTATTGAAGACAACCAAAAAATTATTACTTATGCTATTGGAGCAGTAGTTTTGGTAGTTGCCGGTTATCTTGGATTCAACAAATTCTTTTTGCAGCCGCGCGAAGACGAGGCTAAATCGCAAATGTTCATGGCCGAGAGTTATTTCGAAAAAGACTCTTTTAACCTGGCCATAAACGGCGATGGGAATTATTTGGGATTCCTTGATATTATTGACGATTACGGGATGACCAAATCAGCTAACCGTGCGAAATATTACACAGGAATTTCGTACCTCCACCTGGGGCAGTATGAAGAAGCACTGGATTACCTGAACAGTTTTAAAACCAAAGATTTGCTGTTAGCACCAGTTGCTGAAGGCGCCAAAGGAGACGCTTACCTGGAAATGGGCGAAAACGAAAAAGCACTGAAACATTATAAAAAAGCATTTTCGCTTGCCGACAACGATCTGACAGCACCTATCTATATGATGAAAGCTGCCAATCTGCTTGAGTCGATGAACCAGTTGAAAGAAGCACTCAGCCTTTATGAAAGTCTGAAAACAAAATATCCGGAATCGGCAGAAGGTTCAAATGTTGATCGGTACATTGCCCGGGTTAAAATTAAAATTGGCTAAACAGATTATCAAAATTATCATATCAGCCCCTCTCTCCGAGGGGTTTTTTATTTGAATAAAAATGGCAACAAAAGATCTTTCAAAATACGATATTCATTCCGTCCCTTCGTGTGAAAACATGCGTTTCGGGATTGTTGTTTCAGAATGGAATTTTCCGGTTACCTCGGCGCTTGCCAGAGGTGCTGTTGACACATTAAAAAAACACGGGGCTACTGATGAAAACATCATTACAAAATATGTCCCCGGAAGTTTCGAATTACCCTTGGGCGCTCAGTATTTTGCTGAAATGGAAAATGTAGATGCCGTGATTTTATTAGGTTGCGTCATCCAGGGCGAAACACGCCATTTCGATTTCATCTGCCAGGGGGTTACTAAAGGAACAGTCGATTTAAATTTGAAATACAACAAACCCTTTATTTTCGGGGTATTAACAACAGAAAACGAACAACAGGCGTTGGATCGTTCGGGCGGAAAGCTGGGAAATAAAGGCGATGAAGCAGCTGTTACAGCAATAAAAATGGTTCATCTCAAATCATCGTTTATACGGTAAATTTGCCAGAACAGAATAATGAAAAAAGGAGTTGCTTTTCGGGCAACTCCTTTTTTGTTTCATTAGCGGTTTCCACCGGGGCCTCCACCCTGCATTCTGCGGGCTCTTCTTTCTTCCTGGTATTTTTGATATTTTGTCCACTGATCAGTAGTTAAAATTTCTTTCATTTTTTTGTCCTGCTCGGCACGGATTTGGGTCATTTTTTCGCGCATGCCTTCCATTCCATTTCCACCGGCCTGCATCTTTTCGCGCATGGCGCTCATTTTTTTACTGGTTTCGAGGTTCATGTCATACACTTTCTTTTCCTGATCTGCATTTAAGCCCAGTGCTTCTTTTAGTTCTGCTGTCTGGCGCTTGGCCATTGCTTCCGGGTTAAAACCACGCTGATCTCCGGGTTGGGCCATGCTTAGCGATGTAACGAACAACACTGCCATTAAAAATAATCCAATTTTTTTCATTGTTTTCAAAATTATGTTCTACAATAAGATTTCAATACTTAATTCGACACGTGATGCGAGAAAAGGTTTAATATTTCACCTCTATTCAAATAGAAATTCTCCCGAAAGATGGAAATTTTATCAATACCGCTTATCATTTTATCAAATATTTATTTTCAACTGATTCCACTGTAATATTCTAATTATTGCCATCTTTTTGAAAAGAATGAACTACTGGATGGAATTCTCTCCAACACGCTAAAAATAATGTTTCACATGAGTGTATAGTTTTTTATCTTGGCTCATTTCATTTTTATGAAAATAAAATTGTACGTTTAAACCATAATAGTCGAAAGGGATACTTAAAGATAAAAAAGTACAATACCATTAAAATATGAAAAACGATATCCGATCAGTAATCATTAAAGTTGCACAGGAAACTTTCCACCGGTATGGGTTCCGCAAAACAACCATGGATGAAATTGCTTATGCCGCCCGGAAAGGGAAAAGTTCGTTGTATTACTATTTTAAAAGTAAAGAAGAAGTATTTGAGGCCGTAGTTGAAAAAGAAATCAATTTTTTGCACCAGGACATTATTGATGCTGTTGGCAAGGCTGAAACTGCAAAAGAAAAAATCAATATTTACATTTATAAACGAATGAGCGGTCTTAAAAATCTGGGGAATTTTTACGAAGCCTTAAAAGATGAATACCTCTCGAACATGGAATTTATCGAAAAAATCAGGAAGAAATATGATGAGCAGGAAATGGATATTTTATCAAAAATCATCGGGGAAGGGATTGAAAGAAACGAATTTAAAATGATGGATGCCACATTAACAGCAAAAATCATTGTCATTGCAATGAAAGGCCTTGAGGTTCCGTTGATGATGGAAAATGAAAAAAGCGATATTAAAACCAGAATCAGCGAAGTACTGGATATCCTGTTTTATGGTATGTGCAGATAATTTTTTTACATTCGTACAATTAAAAAAACGAGGCTGTCAGGAATCCCTGACAGCCTCGTTTTGTATGACACAAATTTTTTTAATTCATACCTGGACCGCCTGGGGCACCAGGACCACCTTGCCCCCTGCGGGCTCTGCGCTCTTCCTGCCAGACCTGATATTTTTCCCATTGCTCATCCGAAAGAATGGCTTTTACTTTATTGTTTTGTTCTTCGCGCATTTTCTGCATTTGTTCGCGCATACCTTCAAAACCTTCACCACTGTTTTGTCTTTGTTCACGCATTTTCTGCATATTTTCAAAGTTCTCGGTGATGAGTTTTTGCATTTGTTTTTCCT
>CAZHKI010000042.1:0-14144 GCA_964533365.1 uncultured Maribellus sp.
TATCGAAATTTTACCGAAATATCATATTGAACGTCCATTTCTTTCTACCAAAAGTATTTCCAATAATAATGCTGTTCTCGAATTGTCGCTGGAAATTTTTTCCGGGAAAAATTCACTGGATTATGAATTACATCCGAAAGGGAACGTTCAGATTTCAAATTTCAGCTCACCCAAAAGTGCAGTACAAAATAAAAAAGTTGACGACAAAATAAGTGTAACCATCGAATTAAGATACGACGGTAAAGTTGCCTTTTCAAAAGAATTTTTTCCTTACGTAATTGAAGGCAGGTGCTGGCTGGAAGAAAAATTTAATGTAACCAATCCAAAATTATGGTATCCCAATGGTCTCGGTGAACAGGACTACTACACAGCATCAGTTACACTTAATGTTAATGGAGGACCGACAGACAACATCGAATTTGATTTCGGTATCCGAACCATTGAATACGAAAGAAGTACAGGAGTTCGGACAGGTGATCGCTGGAACAATTGGCAATTTATGGTCAATGGAAAAAAGATATTTATAAAAGGAATAAACTGGATGCCGGTAGATGCCCTGTACGATTTAACAGAAGATAAATATGACTGGGCAGTGAAGATGGCCAAAAATGCAGGAATTCAAATGTTTCGTATTTGGGGAAGCGGACTGCTGGAAAGCAAAGAATTTTATGATGCCTGCAATAAATATGGAATTATGGTGTGGCAGGATTTTAACATCGCAAACTTCGATACCCCTGAATGGCCACAGGATGTTTGGGAAGCACAGGTCTGCCAGAATATTTTCAGGCTGCGTAATCATCCGTCACTTGCAGTTTGGTGTGGCGGAAACGAATTTAATCCGTATTCATATGGAAACGCTGCCACAATGGGGATTCTTGAACGCAATATCAAAATATTTGATCCTACCCGGAGTTTTCTCCGGACTTCTCCCGATGAAGGTTCTATCCACTCATATCCGGATTTTGATCCTGCCTGGTATAAAGGATTTGAACTTGTCCCGTTTGTAGCCGAGACTGGAATCCACTGCATAACAGACCCAAAAACAATTCGTGAAGTAGTTGATGAAAGCGAATTGTCGGATTTGAGAGGAATGTATGAAACAACATTTCGGGATTCTCACCCCGAGTTTGTAGAACATTTTGCGGAATATAATCCTTCCCGTGTGCCCAGAATGTTGAGCAGGGCTTCTCATATTGCTGATTTGAACAACCCAGCTCTTGAGGCTCTTGCCGAAGCAACTCAAATCGGTGCAGGGGAATTCTACCAGGTGATGTCCGAAGGATTTCAAATGAACTATCCGGTCACGACAGGATTGATGCCCTGGGTTTATAAAAGGCCCTGGCCTGTGGTGGCTGCCATAAATTTGGTTGACGGTAACGGACAGCCTTCTGCTCCCTATTATTTTCTGAAACGGACTTATGAACCGGTTCATGTTGCACTCGATATTCAAAAACTGTTGTGGGCACCTGGTGAAACTTTTCCTCTTAAGGTAAAAGTAATCAACGGGATAAATCAGCCGGCATCAAAGGAAAAGGTTGTGGTTGAGGTTTTTAATAATCAGTTTAAATCTGTTCAGTTGGAAGAAAAACAGATATACATCCAGGAAGGAACTTCTATTTCAGGTATAAATTTTTCTGAGTTTAAAATTCCAGAATCTTATAAAGAAAAATATTTCTTTATTCAAGTCAGATTACTGGATATAGACAACCGGTTGATTTCAAGCGCCGAATACTGGCCGCGTACCATTCAGCAGATGGAGGAGCCTGAATACTATCATCAGTTTAATAATGAACCCGTTCCGTGGCCGACTTTGGATAAAGGTCCTTGGTTAAAACCGACGGTAGCCCTTACTAAAACAACGCTGGATGTAAAATTAATTACCAGTAAATCTGATGCTTCCAATAGCAGTCAGATTGATTTAAAAGTTTCCAATACCGGTAAGATACCTGCGTTTATGGTGAATATGGATATAACTGGTGTTAAATGCGCGTTTTATGCTACGGATAATTATTTCTGGCTTGCTCCGGGTGAGAGTAAAGATATTACCATTAATGTATTGTGGCGTGAACTAACAGATAATAAGAAAGTCACAATGGAAATTGGTGCCTGGAATACCAAAAAAAATATTGTCAAACTGGATAACTTAAAATAGATTTAGAATGAATTGGATAAAAACTGGATTATCCCGGAATAAAAGAATGATGTTTGGAATGTTGGTGTTTATTATAACTATCTTCAACGGAAATCCATTAAAATCACAAATCACAAATAATAAGTTATCGGGTGCGACCAACGCAATGAGTACTGCTTATTGGGAATATTGGAATCCGGATGTCCGGAAAAAAATTGATGAGGATATCGAAAAGAATAGAAAAACAGATGCGGTTTACAAGATTAAAAATGTAAAGGCAGGAACTGAAGTTCGGGTAACTCAAATCAGTCATGATTTTTTGTTTGGTGGTAATATATTTTTATTCGGTGATCTTGGTACGCCGGAGAAAAACAAACGTTATGAAGATACCTTTGGTCGTTTGTTTAATGCCGCGACGGTTCCATTTTACTGGAAAACACTTGAACCTGAACAAGGCAAGCCGAGATACCAAGCTGGCAGTTCGTATGAATACCGTCGTCCGGCTACTGATCCTGTGGTAGAATTTTGTGAGTCGAAAGGAATTAACATGAACGGACATGCCATTATTTATGGTATGCGCCGCTGGGGACATCCATCGTGGATGCCCGAAGATCGTAAAAAAATGGAAGAATATTTTGAAAACCATATTCGAGAACTGGCAGAACGTTACAGAGGAAGGATTCAACGATGGGATGTGGTAAACGAACCTACAGATCAGGCAAACCGGGGAATAATGCCCGATGACTATACCTATAAATGTTATTTATGGGCAATGAAATATTTTCCGGATTCGGTGCAGCTTAATATCAATGATTCAGATATGCATTGGGAAATGACTCTTTTTCGCCGGTATCTCGAAATCGTACGAAACATGATTGATCGGGATATTCGAATGGATAATGTAGGCATGCAAATGCACATTTTTTATCCTGAAGAATCCCGGAAAATTGCAAATGGCGCTGATATTTTAACTCCTGAAAAAATTTGTGAAAGGCTGGATTTGATGGCAGAAACCGGGAGACCGCTGCATGTGAGCGAGGTTACGATTAGCGCGCCTGACAACACAGATGAAGGCAAAACCATTCAGGCAGAAATTGCAAAGAATCTTTACCGATTGTGGTTTAGTCACCCAAAAGTAATGGGAATCACCTGGTGGAACGTAGTTGACGGAGGTGCCGCTCCGGGCGAACCATCCATTTCCGGATTATTTGACCAGGAATTAAATCCTAAACCTGTATATCAGGTTCTTGATAATTTGATCAATTACGAATGGAAGACAAATCTGACAGTCCGGACAGATAGAAATGGTATTATTAAATTCCGGGGATTTAAAGGTCGTTATCAGTTAAAATGGACAGATAACTCAGGCCAGGAACAAAGAGCAGAATTTGATTTGAAAAGCGATGGAGATGGAATATAAATCATATTTGTATGTATAAAGTACATAATTAACTATTGATGCTGAAAGTGATGGGATTAAGAATTAAAATTATTTGCGGAATAACAGTTGGGATACTTGCCACTATGTATGCAAATGCATTCACCAATTTTATTACCCGTGACGGGGACCAACTAAAAGACGGTAAAAATGTATTTCGCTTTATCAGTGTCAATACGCCCAATATTAACGGGCATTACGATGGTTATAAAAACACCAACCCTGAAAGCGGTTACATCTACGATCCTATAGAACTTTCCTTTGAAATGGAAGCCTATTTCAAAGAAATGGTTCAGATGGGGGTTACTGTCATCCGTACCTGGGGAATAACCGTTGAAGACGGTTCAGGCGAGTTTGAAGCCCTGGTTACAGGACCTCATTCCTATAACGAAACCGCTTTCAGGCGCATCGATAAAATGCTGGAATTGTGCAACAGATACAACATCAGGGTAATTCTATGCCTGGTAAAGGAAAATAAATTTTGGGGTTCAACTGCTTCATTTTCTAAATTGTATGGTGGAGGAAATTATTACGAAGACCCGGTGGTAAAAGAAGGTTTTAAACACCTGCTCAAGACTTTGGCAACCCGGAAAAATTATTTCACGGGAAAGGAATATAAAGATGACAAGGCAATTTTAGCTTGGGAGTTTGGTAATGAAGTCCCCAATAGCAAAGGAGCCTGGATTGCAGAAATGGCTGATTATCTGAAAAACATTGACTCTAACCATTTGATTGCCGATCCGCGCCGTGCAAACGGAGTACAGCAGATGAAAGAAATAGTGGATGATGTGGTAAAAAACTGCCCTAAAATTGATATTGTTAAAACCAGACAATACCCGAACTACAGAAACAGCGTAACCGAACTTTGGAATGAATGTAAAGGGAAACGGCCAATGATTATTGATGAATTTCAAAGGATTGACGGTTTTAAAAAGGTGTTGGATGAAATTTGCAATACCGGAACGAGCGGAGGGTTGCTGTGGAGTCTGATGAAACCTCAATACAAAGGCGGGATTGGCGGCCATGCCCTTTTTCACTCTTATTCCTGGGGTGGGAGCCGCTGGCCGGGATTCGACAGCGGAGAATATTTTAATGAGAGCAATAACCTTATGCTTATCCGGGAATATGGTTATAAAATCAGGGGATTGGAAGTGCCTCCCTTACCCGCACCAACTGATGCACCTTTTTTGTACGAAAACTTGCGAAGCGATGCAACAGCTCTGAAATGGAGATGTTCGCCTGGTGCAAGATATTATGTTGTGGAACGGGCAACATCCCCGCAGGGGCCTTGGGAAAATATCAGCGATGATTTTGATATTAGCTATAATCTCTACTTTTATCCAATGTTTGCCGATTCATCCGCTCTTCCCGGCCAATCATATTATTACCGGGTGACAGGTAAAAACGAATCAGGTATTTCACCCCCTTCCAATATCATAGGCCCGGTAATACCCGACATCCGGATGATAATGGACAACCTGAAGGATTTTTCACTGATATATTCGAGAACGCCTAATCTTCAGGTTAGCGCTGAATCCTGGCCACGACTGCGTCAGACTGAGGAAGATTTTTTTCAGGCAGAAAGGATATCTGGAAGCGGTTCAGGTGAGATTGCATATAAGGCAGAATTCATCAGGTGGATCGAGGTTTTTACATTTAGTGATAGTGTGGATAATCTGAATATTCAGTACTCCGCGGATGGAAATTTATGGAAGTCGCTACCTGAAGGGACCTTGTTAAAAACACATCGAAAATATTATCCGAGCCAGATTTCAGGAAATGCAGACAACCCAATTGACAAATACACATACAAAGTGCCGGCTTTCCCGGCTAATACATCGTATGTGAAAATTTTAACCGGGAACGAAAATGCTAAAAATACTTTTCCCTGGATTGCCCGTGTACATGTCGGATACCTGGGGAAACTTGAAACAACAAACAATTGAAAATTAAATCTTAAACTATATTATTTATGAAACAGCTATTATTATCTCTTTTCATCTCTTTTGTTTTCACAGGTTTTTCCTTCGCTCAAAATCTTGAAAAACCCGGAGAAAGAGCAGGTACCAGTGCTAAAACTGATGCCATTATGAGTAAAGCCTATTGGGAGCTTTGGAATCCGGAAGTACAGGCAAAAATCGATCGCGACATAGAACAATACAGAAAAGCAAATGCGGTTCTGAACTTCAAAGAATTGCCTGCCGGAACTGAAGTGATTGTGAAACAAGTTTCACATGATTTTATTTTTGGCGCACACATTTTCAATTTCAATCAATTAGGAACTGTTGAACGAAACCAAAAATACAAAGAACTATACGGTACCCTTTTTAATTCTGCTACAATTTCTTTTTATTGGAAAGTGTTTGAAATGCAACCCAATCGCCCCAGATTCACTGAAGAATATTGGGATACTGAAGAATATTGGAATAAAGTTAAAGAACCTGCGATAGAACCCCACTGGCGCAGACCACCTTCTGATCCTGTTGTGGAATTTTGTGAGGAAAAAGGTATTCGTCTGCACGGACATAATATAACCTGGGGTAGCAATAAATGGCAATATCCTGATTGGCAATTTGAACAATTTTGTCCTCAGGAGGAAAAAGAAAAAATTAAAAACCTTAGCCGTGAAGAGCTATACAAACTAACACCCTCTCAAATTGAGGAATTGATTCCAATATATTCAAGTGAGTTGAATCGGTTAATGAACAAACGTATAATTGAATTGGCAACTTACTATGGTGATCGTATTCACAGTTGGGATGTGGTCAATGAAAGCGCTACCGATTTTGGTTCGGGAAGAATGATTCCGGGCGATAAGATTTGTAAAAGTCATTACGGATTAATGCCTGGTGATTATACTTTTGAATCTTTTAAAACTGCTGATCGTGTATTTCCTGAGAATGTTTTATTGAACATCAACGATTATAAAAATGATATCGATTACGTAAATCAGGTAAATGATTTACGTTCGCGTGGGGCAAAAATTGATATTTTGGGTTCCCAGATGCATCTGTTTAATCCACAGCAATGCCTTGATATCGCAGAAGGGAAACCGATTGAAACGCCGAAAATTGTATGGGATAAAATGGGAACACTCTCAAAAGCAGGATTGCCAATTCACTTAAGTGAAATTACAATCACTTCGCCGGGAGACGATGAAAGGGGTAGAGAAATCCAGGCTGTTATTGCCAGAAACCTTTACCGGTTATGGTTCAGTATTGATAAAATGATGGGCATCACCTGGTGGAATGTTGTGGATGGTTGCGGCGCTCCAGGTGAACCGACTATATCGGGATTGTTCACTCGAAACATGGAACCCAAACCTTCTTATTATGCACTGAACAAGTTAATTAATGAGGAATGGAAAACAAATACAGTAGTAAAAGTTAATGAAGGAGGAAATGCTACTTTCAGAGGATTTAAAGGAGAATATATGGTTTTCTGGAAAGATATCAACGGGAAAGAACATCAGTCAAAATTTTATCTAAAGAAAGATGGCGATGGTTTTCAGTCGTTTAAATGAATATTTTCATGAAAGAATTTTTTTATTTTAAAACCTGAATAGAGAAATAGGTAACCTGCCAGTGAAAAATTTACTGGCAGTTTTTTTATTTCCTTTTTTTTGCAATTTAAATCTTTATCAGATGAAAACATTTCATGTGTATGATGTCGGCCTTTTCATACCCTGTTACATTGACCAGTTTTATCCGCATGTCGGGATTGCCACGTTGGAGCTTCTGCAACGGCTGGGGTTGAGAGTACATTATCCGTTAGAGCAGACTTGTTGCGGCCAGCCGCTGGCGAACAGTGGTGCGGAGAAAAAAGCTGTCAAAACCTATCAGAATTTCGTCCGCAACTTCAGCGAATTCGATTACATTGTTTCACCTTCGGGAAGTTGTGTGTACCACGTTCGCGAACATTATAACATCCTGGAACAAACCGACGAGGTAAAAAAAGTGAGGCAAAATACGTTTGAGCTTTGTGAGTTTTTAACTGATGTACTCAAGGTTGACGATTTGGGGGCCGTTTTCCCTCAGAAAGTCGGTCTTCATCAAAGCTGCCATGGGTTACGCGGCCTGAAGTTAGGCAAATCTTCAGAAATTATTGCTGACCGGAACTCAAAAGTCCTCCGGTTACTGGAAAAGGTAAAAGGTATTGAATTGGTTGACCTCGACCGTGAAGATGAGTGTTGCGGCTTTGGCGGTACGTTTTCCGTTTTCGAACCCGATGTTTCGGTAAAAATGGGAAAAGCACGTATCCTCGACCATAAAACCAATGGGGCTGAAATCATCACGGCCACCGATATGTCGTGTCTGATGCACCTGGAAGGAATCATCCGCCGGAACGGGGAAGACATAAGAGTGATGCACATTGCCGAAATTTTAAACAGCAGGTTATGATGGCACATGCAAAAAAGGCAAGGTGCTTTTTGTCGGATGAATCGCGGGCCGACTGGCAGGACAAAGCATTGTGGGCAGTACGCCGGAAAAGAGATGTGGCAGCGGATTCTGTAAAGGAATGGGAGCAGCTCAGGGAACAGGCTTCTCAGATCAGGGAAAATGTACTTTCCAACCTCGCTGAATATCTTTTGCAGTTTGAACAGGCCGCCCAACAAAACGGAGTTCAGGTGTGCTGGGCCGAAAACGACCGGCAGTTCAACGAAACCATCCTTCGGATTATCCGGGACAACCAGGCTTTAAAAGTTGTGAAAAGCAAGTCGATGCTTACCGAGGAGTGTGGACTGAATCTTTTTTTGGAAAAAGAAGGGATTGAAGTTGTGGATACCGATTTGGGAGAACGTATCATCCAGTTCAGGAATGAACCGCCCAGCCACATCGTATTACCTGCCATCCACCTGAAAAGGGAAGAAGTAAGTGACCTGTTTCACGATAAACTGGGAACAGAGAAAGGCAATTCCGACCCGACGTACCTCACTGCTGCGGCACGAGAGCATTTGCGGAAGAAATTTCTGGAGGCTGATGTTGCCATCACCGGGGTGAATTTTGCTGTTGCTGAAAGCGGGACAGTGGTGGTGTGCACCAACGAAGGTAATGCCGACATGGGTGTGCACGCCGCTCCGGTACAAATTCACTGTATGGGCGTCGAAAAAATAATTCCCCATATTGAACACCTTGGGGTTTTCACCCGTTTGCTTGCACGCAGCGCCACCGGACAGGCCATTACAACTTACACATCGCACTACCGGAAACCTAAACCGGGCGGACAAATGTATATTGTGATTGTCGATAACGGAAGGTCTGCCCATCTGAGGGCCAGCGCGTACCTCAACTCGCTGAAATGTATCCGTTGCGGAGCCTGTATGAACACCTGCCCGGTGTATCGCCGGAGCGGGGGATATAGTTACGGGAGTGTAATTCCCGGGCCAATTGGTTCGATACTGGCGCCGGTACACCGGATGAAAGAGAAACAGGACCTGCCGTTTGCCTCATCGCTGTGCGGCTCCTGTTCCAACGTCTGTCCGGTAAAGATTGATATCCACAGCCAGTTATACCGGTGGAGGCAGGAAATAACCGAAAAAAAGCTGACTTCCAGGACAAAACGATTTATTCTGAGTATAGCCGGCAGGGTGCTGGCCGGAAATACGATGTACAACTTTGCCGGAAAAGCCATGCACTGTGCCTTAAAACACATGCCCCGGAAAATGATTTACAACAGTCTGAATGTTTGGGGTAGAGACAGGGAATTGCCGGAGGTTCCCGAAATGTCGTTTAAAGAATGGTATAAAAAGAATAGCCGGAATCACGAAGAATTTCAAAAAAAGCAATAAAATGGACAGCAGGGAAACCATTATAAAAAGGATAAAAAGAAACAGTCTGGAAATAAAACCATTGCCTGACAGCTTTCCCGGCACAGAATCATTTTCAAATGAACAATTTTTGGTGGAATTTAAAGCAAACCTGGTAAAGGCAGGCGGAGAAATACTTGAATCCGGCAACAACAACGAACCGGGTAATTACCTCGAAAACCATTTCCCGGGAGCCATTGATTTAACCCGAAAAGCAGACCGGGAGAAATATTCTTGCGCTCCGAAGGAGAAACTGGAAAAAACGCAAACGGTAATTGTTCCGGGGCAATTGGGTGTTGCTGAGAACGGTGCGGTGTGGATAGACGAAACGAACCTCCCCGACCGTTTGCTTCCCTTTATTACGGAACAGTTAGTTATTGTATTGAACGGGGACAATATGGTCGGAGATATGGTTGAAGCATACCGCAGGATCAACCTGGAAGATGTGGAATTCGGCGTATTTATCTCCGGGCCGTCGAAGACCGCCGACATCGAACAAAGCCTGGTTTACGGGGCTCACGGTGCGAAAAAGTTAGTCGTGATTATCATTTAGTATTTATCAATACTGCTTTCTTGGAACTTAAAATTTTTTTTAGTCGTTCTTGAAGAAGTTTTCAGATAGTTATAATCAACAGATAAATATTGGAAACTATTGACTTTCTGTTGATTGAATTTGCAAGTTTATTCGTATTATCAGAAAAAAGCTTGCAAAATGATAGGGGAAATAAGCTGTTATGATCCTGGGAAAAATCTGGCAGAAATGAAAAAAGGAACTACGAGATGTATTCGCAACTCCTTTATTTTCTTTGTGGAGAATATCGGAATCGAACCGATGACCTTTTGACTGCCAGTCAAACGCTCTAGCCAACTGAGCTAATCCCCCGTTTGAGTGTGCAAATATAAAATTTTTTTCATTCCAACTCAATTAAAAAATATTGTGGTAAAGTTTTTGTTATCATTTTTTACAGATAATTTTTAAAAACTGGTCTTTTTTTTACTGTAGAAAATACAAAAGCCAGCATGTTCTTTACGTTAAAAAATACTATAATTAGTCAAGAAAGAAAACTGAAGTGTTTATTCTAACTGAAACAGGTTGGCAAAACACAAACGGAGATATTTCTATACAATAAAAGAAAGGAGGAAATGAGAATGTCTCTTTTCAGGTGGAATTAATCCTTTAAGAAGACTCTTTAGTAAGTCTGTTTGACGTTCAAAGCAAAACGAAACAGGCAGTAAAATCGGTAAAATTCAGGTAAAGTTTACCTAATCTGTTTGAATTCAGACAGAATATAAATTCAAGGTTTATGATTTGCATTTGTCAATTATTTTCTATCTTTAAGCCCCAATAATTTGGGAAAAATTTTGAGATAAAACAAATTAATAATAAAACGTATGGATTCAAAAAAATCACCAAAAGCTGATCTCGAAAACAAAAAGAATGTATTCTTTATGTTGGGATTAGTTATTGCATTGGGGGTTACGCTAGCAGCTTTTGAATGGTCAACGAAAGCCAGCAAGGCAGAATCGTTGGGCTCGATTCAAACACAGGCTGTGGAAGAGGAAATTATTCCGATTACCCGTGAACAGGAAGTAAAACCACCGCCACCGCCACCACCTCCCAAAGTAGTTGAAGTATTAAACATTGTGGATGACAATGTAAAAATTGAAGACGAATTAAAAATTGATGACACAGAAGCCAACAAAACAACAATTATTGATGTGGCACCTGTCATCCAGGCTCAGGAAGAAGAAGAAGAAGAAGAAGCCCAGGTATTTTTTATTGTTGAAGATATGCCGGAATTCCCCGGTGGCGAACTTGCCCTTCGCAAATACATCGCCAATGCTATCAAATACCCGGTAATTGCTCAGGAAAATGGTATTCAGGGAAAAGTTTACGTCACCTTTGTTGTTGACAAAGACGGCAGTATTTCAGACGCCCGCATTGCCAGGGGTGTTGACGCATCGCTTGACAAAGAAGCATTGCGCGTGGTTGGAACGCTCCCGAAATGGAAACCAGGGAAACAAAGGGGGAAACCTGTCCGCGTTTCCTACACTGTCCCAATCAATTTCGTATTGCAGTAATCGTTTAAAAAGATATTTTTGTACTCCTGGTCCACTCGTGGGCCGGGAGTTTTTTATGCTTTAAATTGAAAGGTATGATTGAAACTGCACCGGTTACGGAAAAAGCTGTGCTTGTTGGGTTAATGAATCAAAATCAGGATGAACGCCAGGTTATGGAATACCTCGACGAACTGGAATTTCTTGCCGACACAGCAGGGGCTGTGGTATTAAAGCCACTTTTGTAGGCCCCGGTAAACTGGAAGAAATTGGTATTTTTATTAAAGACACTGAAGCCGATACTATTATATTCGACGACGAATTGACCCCTACTCAGTTGAGAAATATTGAACGACAACTGGAATGTAAAGTACTCGACCGGACCAACCTGATACTCGATATTTTTGCAAAACGGGCAAAAACAGCTCACGCCAAAACACAGGTCGAGCTGGCTCAGTATCAGTATCTGCTGCCCCGTCTTACCCGGATGTGGACCCACCTCGAACGCCAGCGCGGGGGTATTGGGATGCGCGGCCCTGGTGAAACCCAGATCGAAACCGACCGCCGGATTATCCTCGACAAAATTGCACGACTGAAAACCGAACTGGTAAAAATCGACAAACAAAAAGCCACCCAACGCAAAAACAGGGGCAAACTGGTCAGGGTAGCCCTGGTGGGTTACACCAACGTTGGCAAATCTACCATCATGAACATGATGGCCAAAACTGAAGTTTTTGCCGAAAACAAACTCTTTGCCACCCTTGATACCACCGTGCGAAAAGTAGTCGTTGAAAATATCCCGTTTTTACTGACCGACACCGTGGGATTTATCCGAAAACTTCCCCACGGACTGGTGGAATCATTCAAATCAACACTCGACGAAGTAAGAGAAGCCGATATCCTGCTGCACATCGTCGATATTTCGCACCCGGGATTTGAAGAACAAATTGAAACCGTAAACAATACGTTAAAGGAAATTGGCGCAGGCGATAAACCAACCCTTTTTATCTTCAACAAAATCGACGCTTTTACTTATCAGAAAAAAGATGACGATGATTTAAGTCCTCGAACAAAAGATAATTTTTCGCTACAGGAATGGGAAAATTCGTGGATGGCCAAAAACAATACACCTTCCATTTTTATTTCAGCTATTCAAAAGGAAAACATCGATGAGTTTAAGGAAAAGTTATACGCGGAAGTCAAAAAAATTCACTCGCAGCGTTTCCCGTTTAACGACTATCTCTACGATATTAATACGGATGAAGAAGAATAAAAGAAAGACAGTCATGTTCTGGCTGTCTTTTTTATTGCTTTTTACACACTCCCCCGCAAAATCTTCTCCATTTTGCGCCCTTTAGCCAGTTCGTCCACGAGTTTGTCAAGGTATCGCACCTGCTGTATTAAAGGGTTAGTGATTTCTTCTACCCGGTGACCACAAATAACACCCGTAATCAGATGTACATTTTTGTTGAGATTGGCTTCCTGAAAAAACTGTTCAAATGTTACCTTTTCATCCATCAGTTTATGCTGTTTCATTTCATCAAAACCGGTGAGCCATTCAATTACCTGGTGTAATTCTTCCTTGGTCCTGCCTTTCTTTTCAACTTTTGCCACATAATATGGATACACCGATGCAAATGTAATCTTTGCAATTCTGTCGTCGTGTTTATTTGTGTTGTTCATGCTCTTTGCTTTAATGATTATTCAAATGTATTCAATTCTAAAGAAAATGCTCTTCTAAAAAAATTCCGCCCGTAAAAACATTTCATCGGGGTGGTTTCCCATTTTAAATAATCCGTCCGGGGTGTCGCCGGAATCACTATTTTTGCAGCATTAATTTTTTATGAGAAGAGCATGGCACTGATTTTAAATATAGAAACATCCACCGAGGTTTGTTCGGTTTCGCTGGCCGAAAACGGCAAAATGGTTTATGAAAAAGAAAGTATCGAAGGAATGAACCATTCGCGTTTACTCACGGTTTTTATCGAAGAACTTTTTGCTGAAAGCAAAACCAGCATGAAAAACCTGGATGCTGTTGCCGTTAGTAAAGGTCCCGGCTCGTACACCGGATTACGAATCGGGGTATCGGTAGCCAAAGGATTATGTTATGCGCTTGGAATTCCCTTAATCGCCGTGGGTTCGCTTGACGCAATGGCATATTATGCCAGCCGTTCCGAGAATCTGCCACCCGATGTGAATTCTGCAGAAAACCTGCTTTTCTGCCCAATGATTGATGCCCGGCGTATGGAAGTTTATACCGCCTTGTACAACAAAATTGGTGATACTATTCAGCCGGTGAGCGCCAAAATCATCAATGAAAACTCATTCTCGGCATTGCTTGATAAAAACAAAATCATTTTGATGGGCAATGGCGCCCAAAAATGTAAAGAGCATCTTACACACCCCAATTTCCTGTACTTTGGTCCGTTTAAAACTTCGGCACGGTTTATGCAAATTCTGGCTGAAAAAAAATTTGAAAAAAATGAATTTGAGGATGTGGCCTATTTCGAACCTTTCTATCTGAAAGATTTTGTAGCAACTATCCCAAAAAATAAAATTCTGGAATGAGAAACTTAGTTTTACTTCTGCTAGGGATGCTTGCTTTTTCATCAGCCATCCAGGCAAAAAAACAAGTGATTACCTTCGATTTGAAATTTGGGATCATCAAAGGCGGTGAAGCCCGGCTGGTTATTTCCGACACCTTGTACAAC
>CAZHKI010000043.1:0-14002 GCA_964533365.1 uncultured Maribellus sp.
ACCCGTTCAGGAATTTTTCCGTGCAGGGAAATGCATATGAACTGAAAATCCCGTTTACCGGGCACCCCATGTTCGGGCACGATATCATTTATACCCACCCGGTGAATTATGGCGCAGCAATCGGCCGGACTGCCGAAATTGATTTTTTATATTTTGCACAAAGTGTCAGTAACCTCGATTTTGGTGTGTACCTGTCGGTGGGTTCTGCGGTCATGTCGCCCATGATTTTTGAAAAGTCGTTGTCCATGTCACAAAATCTGGCCATTCAGCAGGGGAAACATATCGATAACCATTTTATGCTGATTGTGGATTTGGCCGAATCGGACTGGGACTGGGCCAACGACGGCGAACCCCCGATGGATAATCCGGCCTACTACATGCGTTACTGTAAAACATTTAACCGTATGGGCGGCGAAATGCACTACCTGACGGCTGACAACCGCGATTTTTTACTGGCGCTTTATCAAAAGCTGGGAAAGTAAAGCTTATATCTTTTATTGTTGAATTCAAAAATATTACAGAATCCAATGAAAATAAGACCACCTCGTTTTAAAAAGTCAAAATACTTTTCTGTCATTCTGCTTTTTTGTCTGGTTTTTCAATGGCCTGTCATTGCTCAGGAACCAGTGAAAAACCGCGATGGAAAATTTCTCAGGGGTGAAAAGTGGGAACGTTTTGCTTTTCCTGAAAAGGCCGATTTTTATGTGGCTGTTAACGGAAACGATGCGTGGTCGGGTACGCTTGCCGAGCCCAACAGTACAAAAACCGACGGCCCGTTTGCCACGCTGAAAAGGGCGCAACAGGCGGTGAAGGAATTAAAGGCGAAAGTATATTTTCCGAAAGAAGCGCCGGTTGAAAAACGATGGATTGGTTCACCGCACCCGTTAGGAAGAGGACGCGATATTCTCGTTTACATACGCGGCGGATTTTACGCATTGGAAGAGCCGTTGATTTTTGCGCCCGAAGACGGTGGCGAACGGATTGAAACGAATTTGCCGACCGGCGCATTTGAATATCATAAATTAAAAGACCACTATGTAACCTATGCGGCTTACCCGGGCGAAAAACCTGTTATATCAGGTGGGAAACCGGTAACAGGGTGGAAAAAAAACGACAACATCTGGTCTGCCACAGCAGAAACAGCAGAAGTTAACCTACTCGTGGCCGACGGAAAATTGCAGGTTCTGGCCCGAACTCCCAACTCGGGATATTTTACGCCGCCTTATGTTTCGCCAACAACCCTCGAATTGCCTTTTAAACCGGGCGAACTTCGGGCATGGGACAACATGGACGACAACCGTGTGATTATGTTGCTGCGGTGGCACACCGGTTACAATTCATTTCAGGAAATTGATGAGAAGAAAGGAATTGCCCGCTTTAAAAAACCACAGGATGGAGTGGTGATTGTGCCTCCGCGCTATTATGTCGAGAATATAAAAGCGCTGCTCGACGCACCCGGCGAATGGTTTTTCGACAAAAAAAACCGCGAGGTGAGTTTTATTCCGCCCGCAGATATCCAAAATCCAAACGATATAACAATTTCTGCATCGCAATTAAAACAACTTATTTTGATAAAGGGAGAACTGGGAAAGCCGGTACGGAACCTGCGGATTTACGGGCTGACATTCGAAGGCACGCAGCCCGGCGACAATGCGGTTTCGGTTGAATATGCACATGCCTGCGAACTGGTGGGGAACGAAATACGTTCGTGCGGCGGCGCCGGCGTTTTTGTGAAACGGGGGTGTTATCAGATCCGGATTCTCGACAACCGTTTCGAAAAAATTGAAAACCGTGCCATTGTGGTTGACGGCGAAGCAGAACCTGCGGGAAAAGACGACATCCTGCGCGAGACCACCATTTCGTACAATCAGATTTACGACTGTGGAGGAGTGAATATTTACGCGGTCAACTCGCTTTATACCACCATTTCGCACAATTACATTACCAAAACGCGCGGACGTTATGGTATTGATGTGGGGCGCTGGCAAAATCTGGAGGAAGCCATCGACGGAAATTACCTCGTGGAATACAACCATCTGGATGATGTTCAGAAAGATGCCGACGATTCAGGAGCGATAAAGACTACGGGCTTATCGTTTAACTCGGTTGTCCGCCGGAATTTAATTCATGACGTGCACCGCGGATTTTTTAACGACAACGTCGCCTTCTGGTTCGACAATATGTCGCTGGGCTGGACCGCCGAAGAGAATATTTACTATAACCTGGAGCAGGGCGAAATGAAATTATGCGCCGCTTATCTCGAAGACAACATCTACCGGAACAATTTTAAAATTGACGCTCCGGAGAATAAACCCGAATTAATTATTGATGGCGAACCCGATTTCCGGTGCGACAATCTTCAGGTTATCGTTCAGCAAAAAACCGCGTCGGGTGCGGCCGAAACCGGAAGCGTTATTATCGCAAGTGCAACGGTTTTCAACAGTGGTTCAACAGGAATCGGCTCAATCGATTTGTATCTCGACGGAAAAATAAAGGAAAGCCAGTCTTTTCCTGTCGTCCGCAACAACAGCAGTACGGTTTCTTTCCCCATCCGCATATACGACCCGGGCGAACACCGTGTGGCCATTGGCGACACGGAGTACAAAACCTTTCGCGTGGAAGGAAACAAACCTTCTTTTATTTTTGAAGACCTTGCGCTTTCGCACAACCGTCTTCCGGAAGGTGGAACTATGAAAGTTACTGCGGTGGCAAAAAACCTGCTGGGTTCTCCGGTCGATAAAGAACCGCAACTGTTTGTCGATAATAAAGTTGTGGTGAAATTACCGGTGAAACTGGAGGGTGGCGGATCGAAACCGGTTGAGTTTACGTTTACTCCCGAAGTAGGCGAACACAGCGTGAGGATTGAAAATAGCCAGGAGGCAGAAATCTCGGTATTTGCTCTTCATCCGCTTCAACTTTCGAAAAATAAAATAAAGACTTACGCTTCGGCAAAAGCGAAACCGTATGAAATTGAAATGGATGTGAAAAAGAACAAATACAAGATCAAAGCCAGCGGCTCCGATTTCTTCCATGCCGAAGATTCATACGCCTCGGTGTTTGTTGAAAAGATAAAAGGTGATTTTCAGGCAACGGTTAAAATCACGGCATTTGGAGAACGTACACACGAATGGTTCCGCTCGGGACTATTTGTGCGAAACGATATCACCCAAAGTTTCGACACCGAGCCGGGGAGCGCCGGTTCGGTATTGTTGTTCGGAACTCCCGGGCGTGCCGGAATCCACTACGATGAGTTTGGCGATGGCTGTATGCACAAAGCCAGCAGCCAAAATGTTCCCGAAGAGGTTGACGTTCCCATCTGGCTGCGGCTGGTGCGCCACGGAAACAGCTTCACCGGATATGTGAGCTACGACGGGAAAAACTGGGTGGTGGAAAAACCGACTTCCGTCATCCCCGGTTTAAATGAAGCCATCGACATCGGGCTGGCCGCGGGCTCGTGCGATAAAAACCAGTACTGGGTGGAATTCAGCGACTGGCTGATTGAAGTGGAAGATTAGGTTAAAAGGAGATAAACTGAAAAAGGGGGAAAATACAAATTATGCAGGTACTCAAAAAATTATACCAGGTTGGCGGCGATTTGAACGGGATAACTTTTGATGTACAGGGAGCATTGTGGAACGACGGAAATTCATACATCCTGAAAGGAGAGGGCGGTCTGATGATGTTCGACTGCGGATGTGGCGACACACTGGAGCAGATTTTCCGGAACATGAAGTACTGGGATTTGAACCCGGAAGATATCCGGTTTTGTTTGCTCACCCATCCGCATCTCGACCATACCGGCGCAGCCCATTTACTGAAAAACCGCGGGGTAAAACTGGTCGCTTCCTACGAAACAGCTGATGCCCTTTCCTCGGGAGATGAACGGTGCGCCGGTTACCTGTATCACAAAACTTTTGTCCCGGTTGAAGTTGATCATGTGGTTTCTGATGGTGAAAATGCAGATTTTTTGGGCGTTGAAATCAACGTTGGACTTTACCCGGGGCATTCCAAAGGGTGCACGGCATACTCGCTTTTACATGAAAACAGGCACATCACGGTGAGCGGCGATATAATTGGTACTTTGCTGGCCGGCGATTTTGGCTGGGACGGCTCGTTTGATTTTGATAAGAAGGTTTATACAGAATCGCTTCGTCGATTTGCAAAGGTGGAAATGGAAATAATGTTGCCCGGACATGGACTCATTTATTTTCATAAACCCCGGAGGAGGGTGGAGGAAGCGCTGAACAGCGCATTGATCCAGTGGCGGTAAGCATTCAGGACACTTTTATTGAGGATGGTATCTTGATATTTTAAGAAATTCATTATACTACCCTCCGTCCAAAAGGAGTCAATGCCAGCGAAGCCATTTTAAAATGTTGCCGTGCCCAGGGAATACCAATGATGGTAATACTCAGCAATATTCCAAACAACAGATGGGTCAGCATAATCCAGATGCCGCCAATAAAAAACCAGATGATGTTCATGAGGGTGGAAAGGCACCCTGGCGCATAATCCATGTATTCAATTTTCTGGCCGAAAGGCCACAACGCCAAAATACCCAGTTTGAACGATTGCAGTCCGAACGGGATACCTACGATGGTAATGCACAACAAAAGCCCTGCAACAATATACTCCAGAAAAACGGCAAATCCGCCAAAAACCAGCCAAATGATGTTACCCAGAATTTTCATTGATTATCGGTTAAAATTAAGGTAGCATCAATATTACAAAAACTTCTGACAAAATATTGTGCTTTTATTTGATTTAAATCAAACAGGCACTGTTATCTTATTTTCTGCGTTGAAAAGGAAATTCAAATGAATTCAGCCCGCCGAATTTTATATTTTTACCTGCAATTATTTGAAACAATTATGATTCAACAAACTGAAATATAATTTACGCCTCTTGCATAATTATCCTGATGCAAATTTTGCCAGTAATATACCTCCAAATCTATCATTGAAAACAATAAATCATTGAATCAATTTATAAGTCTAAACCAATCTTTAACAGTTAATTCCAACCTTATTATTTCATCTTCTGCAAATGGTGTGCAGTGGGCAATAGGAACTCGTAATGTGTTAAGTGTAATCATGATGTTATTGAAAGCATTTAAACTTCTGAATTTATCCGAAAACGCATCCCAGTTTAGTTTAACAATCTGCCTGAGTTCCCCGAATGTTGTATAATCAATTTTATCTTCAGACCTTCTAGTGTATCCTGTATCTGCTTCACGCATAATATTGGTTTCAACATTTTCTTTTATTTCAGCCCTGACTTTATGTTCCCACCATTGACTGCCAAATTTTTCAAACATAACTTCAACTATCATACTTCTAATAGACCTTTCCAAACAGTAAAACAATTCATAATGCTTGCTCATTGCTGCTGCCTCTGCTTTAAATTTTTGATTGAAATCAAAAGATATTGGACTTACTTTTGGTTCGGTATTTTTAAATCTTGTTGTTGCGCTTCTTACTCCTTTCTTTTTCGGTGTATTATTTTTAAATCGTTTAAGAGCCACTATTGCATTTATATTGGTTCTATGACCAATTTCACCAACATCTGAATATTTACCACTGGAATCATATAACTGAATAATTCTGTTTAATTCATCACTGTCATTTATATCGAAAAGATTAATCAGTTTATGTTCGTAATCTGAATAATGCTCTGATAATTTATTAATTGCTGAACAATATTGATTTGCAGTACTTGCTTTTTTCCCTTCGATATTTACAAGCCAATGCTGAAATTTATCTTCAATCATTTTGATTTGATTTTACGCTTTTTATTATTTGTGGTCGTTTTGATTCATTGGCTGAATATACAAATTCAATCTATTATCATCGTGATTAATTTTTTCAATTTCGTTAGTTTCTGAGAAGTGCTAATGTTCGTAAAATTCATCTTCTAATAGATAGAACGTGATGGTAAAATTGTAATAGTGCCCGTACAAAGGACTTAATATTAAGGGTGGAGTAATTCTAAAATTTAGATTGTGGACTTGTCGTCTTTCAGTTTACAAATTGAATGAATTGAGGTAATGTCTTATAGTCAATATTCAATATAATAGAAACGGAAACTCAAAGGATTAAAATTATTGTTACATTCAACAGAATAAAACTACTTTTAATGGTAACACAAACCGAAATAAAACTAAAAGAATTTTCACGTGGATTTCATTTGGTAACTCATTTAATCGAGCAAAAACTTCCTGAATTACCTGAATATGGGTTAGTTCACTTGTTATTAAAACATACTTCGGCAGGTTTAACAATAAACGAAAATGCAGACCCTTCAGTACGATATGATTTTGAATCGTTTATGAATAAACTCATTCCAGAAAACCACCCATTGTATACCCACGTTCTTGAAGGTGCTGATGATTTTCCTGCACATGTAAAGAGTTCTCTCTTTGGTGCTGAACTAACTATTCCTATCACAAATCACCGTTTGAATTTAGGTACTTGGCAGGGAATTTACTTATGCGAATTCAGAAATAATGGCGGACCCCGCCGGCTGGTATTGACCATTTTCAGTTAGTCACGGTTTGAAAAAGTATTCATCTGATCCGAAAAAAAACAGACCTGTTGTTAAACAATTGAAAAAAAAACACAATTCATGAGAATTGATGTTCTTTTATTTCGTTGGGAAAACTATTTTGCAACCCGATAAAAATCAAAGTTAATTTATGCAACGAAAATTATTACTGGGAGTCGAAGCCATCGGACAGGCTGCTGTTGATGCGGGAATTTCAGGTGTTTATGCCTATCCGGGGACTCCCTCGACCGAAATTACCGAATACATTCAGGAAAACCCGACTGCCAAAGAACGGAATATCCACCGGCTTTGGTCGGTTAACGAAAAAACGGCGATGGAAGCGGCGCTGGGCATGTCGTATGCCGGAAAACGCGCCCTGGTTTGTATGAAACATGTGGGGCTGAACGTGGCTGCTGATGTTTTTATGAACATGTCGATAACCGGAATTAACGGCGGACTGGTTGTTGTTGTGGCCGACGATCCTTCGCAGCACTCATCGCAAAACGAACAGGATTCGCGTTTCTACGGGAAATTTGCCATGATTCCCATTTTCGAACCGTCGAATCAGCAGGAAGCTTACGATATGACCTACGAAGCTTTTGATTTTTCAGAAAAAACGGGGCTTCCGGTTATGCTGCGCATTACCACGCGCCTGGCCCATTCCCGCTCGGGAGTGGTACCCAAACTGCTGCAGCCCGAAAACCGGCTGCAACTTCCCGAAAATATGATGCAGTTTATATTGCTTCCGGCACTGGGACGAAAATATTACCAAAACCTGATTGACAAACAGAAATCGTTGCTGGCTTTATCCGAAGAGTCGCATTTTAACACATTCATCGAAGGGATCGACAAAAGTCTGGGAATTGTGTGTTGCGGAATTACCTTCAACTACCTGATGGAAAATTATCCGGACGGGAAATGTCCCTATCCGGTAGTGAAAATTTCACAATATCCGGCTCCTGAAAAGTGGCTTAAAATGCTGGAAGCCGAGTGCGATGAATTGCTGGTGGTGGAAGAAGGTTACCCGATACTGGAAGAGTTGTTGTCCGATTATTTTGGTAAAGGGAAAAAAGTATGCGGGCGGCTGAGTGGCGCCTTACCGCGAAAAGGAGAATTAAATCCCGATCATCTGGCAAAAGCATTGGGAAAAGAAAAAACAGTCCATTTTCATACTCCTGATGTTGTCGTTGGCCGTCCACCCTCCCTGTGTGCAGGCTGCAGTCACCAGGATACCTACATTGCGCTGAACGAAGTTTTGGAAGATGTGGGGGCCGGCCGGGTATTTTCCGATATCGGATGCTATACCCTGGGCGCGTTGCCACCATTCAGGACCATTAATACCTGTGTCGATATGGGCGCTTCCATTACCATGGCCAAAGGCGCTGCCGATGCCGGGATGAACCCCGTTTTTGCCGTCATTGGCGACTCTACGTTTACCCACTCCGGAATTACCGGGCTGCTCGATTGTGTGGTTGAAAAAACCAACATCAATATTATTATCGTCGATAACGAAGCCGTAGCCATGACTGGCGGGCAGGATTCGTCGGCCAAAGGGCGTATCGAAAAAATTTGTGAAGGCGTGGGCGTTGCGCCAGAACATATCCGCGTGTTTGTACCTCTGAAAAAAAATCATGAACAGATTGTTCAGATCATCAGGGAGGAAATGGCATTTAGCGGAGTTTCAGTGATTATCGGGCGCCGGGAGTGTATTCAGCGCATCGCAAAGGTTAAAAAAATGAATAAAAAACAAGCTGTAAATGAAAACTGATATCATATTAGCCGGAGTAGGTGGACAAGGTATTTTATCGATTGCTGCCATTTTGGGCGCCGCATCGCTCAACGAAAATCTTTATCTGAAACAGGCCGAAACCCACGGAATGAGCCAGCGGGGAGGGGAAGTAGTTTCGCACCTGCGCATTTCCGATGAACCGGTTTATTCCGATTTAATCCCATTGGGCAGCGCCGACCTGATCCTGGCGGTTGAACCGCTTGAATCGCTGCGCTATTTGCCCTACCTGAAAAAAAACGGGAGTCTGGTTACCAATGCAACCGAATTTAAAAATATTGGAAACTACCCCGATCTGGAAAAAACCTTTCATGAATTAAGTGCAAAATTAAAAATTGTAAAAATTGATGCCGACAAAATAGCCCGCGAAACCGGAAATCCAAAAGCTTCGAACATGGTAATGCTGGGTGCTGCTTCGCCGTTTATCGACATTCACGAGGATATTATCCTGAAAGCCATTGAAACGGTTTTTGCATCAAAAGGCCCGGAAGTTGTGGAATCGAACCGTCAGGCATTTCACGCCGGAAAACATTTTGCAGAAAGCAATTAAGGCATCAAACAATAAAAAGTTACCTTATTTTTTCAAACGGACGATTATTGTTTGTGATAAAGAATGATTCCCCAAATTGAAAGTTAATTCTGATTATTCAATAAAGTCGGTTAGTGAAACCTTAACTTATTGTTTGATTTTCGTAAATTTGCCAAACTTCAAAATGGATTCAAATGGCACAAATCGTAAATGACATCTCGAGAACGTTCAACGAATATTTGTTGATACCAGGGCTAACAGCGAAAGATTGTACCCCCGACCGGATAAGTTTGAAAACGTCGCTGGTTAAATATAAAACCGGACAGAAGTCTGAAATTGAACTGAATATTCCATTCGTTTCGGCCATCATGCAGTCGGTTTCCGACGATAAAATGGCCATTGCACTGGCACGGAACGGTGGTTTGTCGTTCATTTACGGTTCGCAGACCATCGACGACCAGGCCGAAATGGTAAGGAAAGTAAAAAAATACAAGGCCGGATTTGTGGTCAGCGATGCCAATCTTACTCCCGATCATACGTTGGAAGATGTGATTGAATTAAAAAAACAAACCGGGTTTTCAACCATTGGAATCACCCACGACGGCAGTTCCAACGGAAAGTTGCTGGGATTGGTTACCAGCCGCGATTACCGTCCGGGGCGCGACAGCCTCGATAAAAAAATCCATGATTTTATGACCCCGTTTTCGAAACTGGTTACCGGGAAATATGGAATTTCGCTTGATGAGGCCAACGACATCATTTGGGACAATAAAGTGAATGCGCTGCCGATAATTGATAAAAACCAATGTCTGAAATATTTTGTATTCAGAAAAGATTACGACAACCACAAAAATAATCCCGACGAATTACTCGATTCTCATAAACGGCTGCTGGTCGGGGCCGGAATTAATACCCGCGATTATGCAGAGCGTATCCCCCGGTTGGTTGACGCCGGCGTTGATGTGCTGTGCATTGATTCATCGGATGGTTTTTCGGAATGGCAAAAAGATACCATTCAGTTTGTGCGCGATACCTATGGCGACAAAGTGAAAATCGGGGCTGGAAATGTGGTGGACAGGGATGGTTTCTGGTATCTGGCCGATGCCGGCGCCGATTTCGTGAAAGTTGGAATTGGCGGCGGTTCCATTTGTATTACCCGCGAACAGAAAGGAATCGGGAGAGGACAGGCGACTGCCTTGATTGATGTTGCCAAAGCCCGCGACGAATACAACCAAAAAAACGGGGTGTATATTCCCATTTGTTCCGACGGCGGAATTGTTCAGGATTACCACATGGTACTTGCCCTGGCCATGGGCGCCGACTTTATTATGATGGGCCGCTATTTCGCCCGATTCGACGAAAGCCCGACCAAAAAACTGATGATTGGAGGAAATTATGTCAAGGAATACTGGGGCGAAGGTTCAAACCGCGCCCGCAACTGGCAGCGATATGATATGGGCGGAGCCGATAACCTGAAATTCGAGGAAGGCGTTGATAGTTACGTCCCTTATGCCGGAAAACTGAAAGACAACCTGGCCATTACACTGGGTAAAATCAAATCGACCATGTGCAGTTGCGGGGCAATTTCGATCCCTGAACTGAAACAAATTGCAAAAATTACCATGGTTTCGTCAACCAGCATCATCGAAGGCGGGGCACACGATGTAATTCTGAAAGATTCAAAATCGAACAGTTAATCAGGGCAACCTGATTGAAAAATCAAATATTCAGAAAGGGAACAGATAGAAATATTTGTTCCCTTTTATTTTCCTCTTCAGTTTACTTGCTTTCAGGAAGGGTTGCTTCTTTGTGTCAATCATCACTACCTTTTCGCGAACCAGAATTTTTCTCCCTTTCTGTTGGATCGGTTAATCAAATACAATGGCTATATCTGTTTGAAAAACTGATGATTATTTAGATTGGATACTGAATTTAACCTGGCAGGTTTTTTAGTTTGATTTTTTTGTTTTTAATTTGAGTTTATTGAAATGCTTTCTTTTGTAATTTTACGTAAAAAATAACTGAAATGAGGATAAGTGTTGATTTGTTAGACCGCGAAGAACTGGAAGAAATGGATGTTTATTCATGGCCGGTTTGGGAGCATGACGAGGATAAATTTGAGTGGTATTACGACAAAACAGAAAGATGCCTGATTGTTGCCGGTGAAGCCACCATTACCTCTGAATTTGAAAGTATTACGATCAAAACCGGCGATTTTGTTATTTTCCCGGCCGGGCTCGAGTGTGTGTGGGATATTCAATACGCGATCAAAAAACACTATTCGTTTGAATAATTTTTAGTAAAAAAAGAAGTTATAAAAAAATCCGGGAAAGCAGATTGAAATGCTTTCCCGGATTTTTTTGTTCATTTCAGCGCATGAAGTTCGATGATTAACTGATGGTCAGGGTGGTCCCGCTTAGTTTGACATCATATAATTTTATGCTGCTTGTTGCCGGGCCGGTGACCACGCCGCTTCCTGTTGTGGTAAATTTCAGGTTAAGGAATCCAGTTTTAATTCCGTTTAGTTAACGCTGTCAAGTATTTTTGACTTTGAAAGGTTAGGCGTCGCAGACTTGTCAGCGTGCGTTGCACCTGACAACGTCTAATAAATATGAATTGTAAAATTCCTAAACAAAACGTCATTGAATCCAGTTTGTAACTTCTGAATCACAGGCAAAACTGTTTTGTTCTGAAATTTTTTTATGAAGTGGAAGTTTTGGTTAACCATATAGACTGTTACCGTTTTATAGAAAAAGCAGCGGTTTTGCTAAACAATAGATTTTAATTATTGTTTTTCTTTTTTGAAACATAAGTTAAAAATTAGTAGAATACGAATGGATAAATTTTCGTTGGTAGGAAATCAGGAATTACAGGCTGTTGAAGAGCTTTATCAGTTGTTTCTCGAAAATCCGGAATCGGTTGATAAAAGCTGGCAGCATTTTTTTTCAGGGTTCGAACTGGCCCGGAAAAATTACACCCAACCAGCCGGTCCTGCCCGGCCAGGAAACCTTGATAAGGAATTTGCAATTTTAAATCTCATTCACAGCTACCGCCAGCGTGGACATCTGTTTACCAAAACCAACCCGGTGCGGACCCGGAGAAAATATTCGCCCACACTCGATATCGAAAATTTTGGATTGGAAAAAGGCGATCTGGAAACTGTATTTCAGGCCGGGAACGAAATTGGTATTGGCCCGGCCAAACTGAAAGATATTGTCAGTCATCTCGAAGCTACCTACTGCCGGTCGGTTGGCGTTGAGTACGTTTACATGCGCCATCCCGAACTGGTACAGTGGTTGAAAATACGGATGGAAAGCACCCGTAATTCGCAGGAATTTACGCCCGAAAACCGTAAGCATATTTTTTATCATCTGAAGTTGGCCGTGGGTTTCGAGAATTTCATCCACAAAAAATTTGTAGGCCAAAAACGGTTTTCGCTGGAGGGCGCAGAAACCCTTATACCGTCGCTTGATGCCGTTATTGAACGCGGCGCCGAACTGGGGATCGAGGAATTCATTATCGGGATGGCTCACCGTGGAAGGCTGAACGTGTTGGCCAACATTCTTGAAAAACCTTACGAAAATATTTTTAAGGAATTTACCGGGAAAGAATATGACGACGATATTTCGCAGGGCGATGTAAAATATCACCTGGGTTACGAAAACGAAGTGGTAACCGATTTTGGCAAAAAAGTGAAACTGAAGTTACTGCCCAATCCATCGCACCTGGAAACGGTTGCCCCGATGGTGGAAGGTATGGTTCGTTCGCAAATCGATTCACGCTATGAAGGCGATTACAACAAAGCTGCGGCCATTGTCATTCACGGCGACGCGGCCATTGCCGCTCAGGGCGTGGTTTACGAAACCATCCAGATGTCACAGTTGAATGGCTATAAAACCGGTGGGACCATTCATCTGGTGATTAACAACCAGGTGGGTTTTACCACCAATTACCTCGATGCACGGTCGAGTACCTACTGTACCGATGTGGCAAAAGTAACCCGATCGCCCGTTTTTCATGTGAACGGCGATGATGTGGAAGCCCTGATTTTTACCGTAAAACTGGCTCTCGAATTCCGCCAGAAATTTCATTCCGATGTTTTTATCGACATACTTTGCTACCGGAAATATGGCCATAACGAGGGCGATGAACCCCGTTTTACCCAGCCGTTGCTTTATCAGTATATTTCAAAACATCCCAATCCCCGCGATATTTATTCCGAAAAACTGAATGAATTGGGTATTTTGACCACGGAAGAATCCCGAAATGAAATCAGGGAATTTGACCAGTTTCTGGAAACGAAATACCTGGAATCGGAAAAAATTGAAAAGTTAAAAATCAAAAAGTTTTTGATTCACGAATACGAACATTTTAAAGCGCCCCAGCATGTTATCCCTGATGTTAAGCTGAATACTGGAGTCAGCCGGGAGGAACTGTTTCAGATTGCCGACCGGATAAACCAGTTGCCGGATGATTTGCAGTTCTTCAGCAAAGTGAATCGCATTATTTCCGATCGCCGGATGATGTTGTCCGACGACCGGCTGGATTGGGCCATGGGCGAATTGCTGGCTTACGGTACGCTGGTGAACGAAGGCCACCCGGTACGGCTGAGCGGCCAGGACAGCGAGAGAGGTACGTTTGCCCATCGTCATGCCACGTTCGTGGTGGAAGGTACCGATGAGAAATATTTCCCGCTGAAACACATCTCCGAAAACCAGGCGCCGTTTCGGGTTTACAATTCACTGCTCTCGGAATATGCTGTTCTTGGTTTCGAATACGGTTACGCGCTGGCACAACCCAACGGATTAACGATTTGGGAAGCCCAGTTTGGCGACTTTCATAACGTTGCCCAGGTGGTAATCGACCAGTACATTACATCAGCTTTCGAAAAATGGGGGTTAATGAACGGGCTTACCTTGTTGCTGCCGCATGGATATGAAGGGCAGGGGCCGGAACATTCCAGCGGACGGATTGAGCGTTTTCTGCAACTGGCTGCCGGAAATAATATCCAGGTTGCTGTGCCGACCACGCCGGCAAACCTCTTCCATTTGCTGCGCCGTCAGGTGAAAATGAATACCCGGCTGCCGCTGATTGTTTTTACCCCGAAAAGCACGGTTATTGCTGAAGGTAAAAACAGGATAATA
>CAZHKI010000044.1:0-7791 GCA_964533365.1 uncultured Maribellus sp.
ATTCGGAGTGGAAAAATAAATATTTTAAGCTAAACTGAAAGAAGCCATCCGGTAACCGGATGGCTTCTTTTTATTTCACCTGAACCAGTTGGAACGGCTCAAATAACCCGTAATCCAGCAGAAAATATTCCGTTGCCGCAGGAATTTTTTCCGGGGCGCTGTTCCACGAAAATGGGCCGAAAATCCATCCGTCATTCTTCTGGTAAAAGAACCCGAATGTATTTTTCAGACTGCCGTAAATCCTCACCGAAATTTCATTTTCTCCTTCCTTCAGAAAACCGGTGACATCCGTTTCGTAGGGCTGCCAGGAAATTAATCCGGCTGACTGTCTGTTTACCAACACTTCGCAAACCGGTGCATTCCAGTTGTTCAGCTTCACCTTGAAATTACCTTCGCCTTTTGGAACCTGAAAAGTTTGGGAATAAGTTACTGATTGCGAATAAAATGGCAACCCGGCTTCGCGCCACGAACCCGGGGCACTGATTTCCCCTCCGGTGATCTCAAATCCCTGAACTGCCGGTTTCACCAGAAAATCGCCCAACAGATAAACCGGCATCACTTCGGCCAGAATATTCATTCGCGGTGCTTTCAGGGTCAGCGTATTTTTACCGGGTTTCAGAAATGGCCCCACCGGATAAAGTGGAAATTCACGGTCGATCCAATACATGCCGGCTGCTTTTTCCACCGGCTGCCCGTTGATTTCAACGGCCCATAAACCGGGGCGTTCCACAACTGCGCGGATTTGTTTCATTTTTCCAACATCCAAATCCTGGGTAATAGTAAAATGATAGCTCACCTGAAAACCCGAACCGTCCTTAAACAAGGTATCCATTTCGAGGTAACTTTTTTTGTACTGGATTTTATGTTGCCACGGATTTCCCATTTCCACGCCGTTTTCGTTGAACAGGCCAATCAGCGCATTCATAAAATAAACATCCTTTTTATCGGAACGCGCTGTTTTCAGGTCGAGGTAGTTCACCATCATCACATTATCGGCTTCACGTTTCACACTCACCGGCCCTGATGCTGAAATTTCTGATTCAGTTCCGGTTAACCAAACATATTCTGGTTCAACGGTTTTTTTGTTGGTCACGGTAAACAGAGCGCTCCCGGCCGGTTCCAAATCAACCTGGAATGTTACCTCCCCGTTTTCAGTTTTGGCCGGATAACTGAAAATTTTTCCTGACCCCAAATCGAGCAGGGATACCTGTTTCCCCCTGACAGAAATTTCGGCACTGGCTTTTTCTGAAGGGTGTGAATTCACTACGAACAGAATCTGCCCATCGTTGAGAATCCGGCGCTGGTGGTACAACATGCCGTTTTGCGTATTATCGGTCATCCTGAATTCGTTGCCCGCAAGCAGCTTTTTCGCAACCTCGTCATCCAGATTTTCCACCATTTTGAAATTTGCAGAAGAAGCAACCATCAAATCGTTCATCCGGGTTGACAATTCGCCTTCGATATACGGAATGTCTGTTCTGAACGAAAGAACTTTACCGCCATTTTTTACAAATTGTTCGAGAAGTTCAAATGTAGGCTGGTCGATATTTTCCATTTCAGCCGGAATTACGACCAGTGAATAATCGCGTTTCCCGACCCGAAGTTTGTTCCCGGCAACACTTCCGAGTACTTTCAAAACATTTTCCGATCCGAGGTCATACTCCACGTGTTTCTGTTCGAGGCGGTACACAAAATTTTTAAATCCGTCGCGAATGGAGTTGATAGCCGGGTTTTTATCTTTTCTCGAATAATACATCCATGCCGATGTATTGGGCTGAAGTACCAGTATTTGATTGATTTGCTGTCCTGCCGACATGGCCATGGACATGCGTCCGATGTAATCGCCCATCAGTTTGTAATGTTTCCACCAGGGTTCGTGGTACGAAAATGAAGGGGGATAATCAAACTTGCGGACCCCGTTCAATGAATAATACGACAGGTGTTGATTGACAAAATTGACGCCCATCACACCCTGCCAGTCGGCGAGTCGTTTCTGGGTCTCGAAACTCATTTCCCAGCCGCCACCGCCATAAGTTTCACTCAGTGTGCGTGTCCGGCCGGCCTGGTTGGCAGCGCTGCGCAGTTCGCGTACGGCGCGGTCGTTGCCGAATTGCCCGCCCAGCCCGTCGGGATCCAACCGATTGCCCAGCATGTCCACTCCCGGCATCTGGTGCCAGATGTAAAAGGCAGCTTCATCGAAACCGTGAGTGGGTTCCGGCCAGCCATGTTCCCAATAGTGGCCGGTCCATTTAAGCCCCATTTCGTCGCAATACTGGCTCCACGGTTTGGCCCACCGATCGACAAAAAGCTCAAGAATCAGTTCGTAATAATCGTGGCGGACTTTCTTCCAGTTGCCGGTTTCTTCCACCAGCGAAGGAAGATTGGGCTTTAAATCGTAGCCCCAGCGTTGCTGAAAGGCATCCCACAAATCGGGAGTCCAGCGCAAAACGGTTCCACGCGGCATGGCCGCCTCCAGGTTGGGTTCGTCGGTAAAAATACCGGGCAGCGTTCCTCCAAAATCAGCCTTGCTTTTTTCATAGCCTTTCGTCATGGTCAAATCCAGAAACTTTTCGGTTACACCTTTGTACAGCAGATCGACATATGTAAATCCACCATACCAGGGCGATTTACCCGGGTATGTTTTCCGAAAAATGTAGTAGGTCGCCGGCTGCCCTTTTTCCTGATCGATTGCAGCGGTGATATTAGTAAAACCATCTGCTGTCTTTTTCAGGACAACGGCTATGGTATCTGAAAAAGCAAAATTCAAATCGGGTCTGATTTCCAGGCTCAGCCCGGCGCCATGCTGATATGAATCGGGCATTTCTGCAGGAACATGTCCGCCGGCAAATCCCGACGGGTAGGAATTTTCATCGTAAATCCACACCTTCATTCCAAGTTCCTTCCCTTTCTGAACGGTGTAATCGAAAAGGTGAAACCACTCTTCCGAGAGGTACTCGGTAAGCAGTCCCGGCCGCGGATGAACAAAAACACCACCAATGCCGGCCTCTTTAAATTTCTGCATGTGAAAATCGATCCCTTCTACTGTAATCTGTTCGTTCCAGTCCCAAAGCGGGGCGCTTCGGTATTCCGAAGGCGGGTCGGCAAACCGTGATTTTAATTCAGCGCAGGTTTGGATGCCTTCGGGTGTCGGTTTTTGGGTACATCCTGTTGTAAGGATAATGAACAGGAAAATTCCTGAAATAAAGGAAAAAAAAATTTTCTTCATCGATTTGATTTTATCAGTTGTTACGTTTGTCCTTCCGTTTATTCTGCTTTTAGAATGATAGTAAAAATAGCACGTTTGTGATAATATCCGGACATCTTTCAATATTCTGTTCTGAAGTTAATGCTTTTCTCCATTTAAAGAATTACGTTTAGTGACACGACAGGGACTATACATTAACGGATAAATTGGGATTAATTTTTTTGCAAATGAGCCCACCTTGCTTTTTTAATGCACTTTTTCTGAAATGAGAAAAGAAGATTTTCAGTTTAATAAATAATGATCTCCGGCAGCCGGTTTCCAATTAACAAGTACCGTTGGAACAGCTCCCTGAAAAAATTTCTATATTTGCATATTTTTTAAAAACCGTACACCGGAATACATATATTTTATGACAAATAAGTTTCAGGAATACAAGCAGTTGGATTTATCGCAAATCAACAGGGAGGTATTGAGCCGCTGGCAAAATGACGATACATTTCATAAGAGTATAACCACCCGCGAAGGACATCCCACTTTTGTGTTTTACGAAGGTCCGCCCTCGGCCAACGGGATGCCGGGAATCCATCACGTGATGGCGCGCGCCATTAAAGATATTTTCTGCCGTTACAAAACCATGAAAGGATTTCGCGTTCACCGCAAAGCCGGATGGGACACCCACGGGTTGCCCGTGGAACTGAGCGTCGAAAAATCGATGAACATTTCGAAGGACGACATTGGTAAAAAAATTACGGTGGAAGAATACAACAACGCCTGCCGCACCGAAGTGATGAAATATACCCGCGAGTGGGAAGAACTCACCCGGATGATGGGCTACTGGGTAAACATGGACGATCCATACATTACTTACGACAACCGGTACATTGAAACCGTGTGGTGGCTCCTGAAACAGATTTACTCGAAAGGCTTGCTGTACAAGGGCTACACCATTCAGCCCTATTCACCGGCTGCCGGAACAGGACTCAGTTCGCATGAACTAAACCAGCCCGGGTGCTACCGCGATGTGAAAGACACTACAGCCGTGGCCCAGTTTAAAGCCATCTACAACGAACGTTCCGCTTTTCTTTTTGACGGAATTGATTCCGACCTCTACTTTCTGGCCTGGACCACCACGCCTTGGACACTGCCTTCGAACACTGCGCTTTGTGTGGGGCCGTCGATCCGGTATGTGAAAGTGAAAACATTTAATCCTTATTCGGCGCTTCCGGTAACGTTAATATTAGCCAAAGATCTCCTTCACGCCCATTTCAACCCGAAAAACGAAGGATTACCCTTCGAAGATTTTAAACACGGCGATAAAAATATCCCGTTCCAGGTACTGGCCGAATACAGTGGCGCCGAATTGAAAGGAGTTCAGTACGAACAACTGATTGAGTGGGTTAGGCCCAACGGAAAAGCATTTGAAGTGATTACCGGCGATTTTGTAACCACCGAAGACGGAACCGGTATTGTCCACATTGCGCCAACCTTCGGCGCCGACGACGACCGCGTGGCCAAACAAAACGGGATTGCCCCGCTGCTGGTGGAAGATTCCGACGGGAAAAACCAACCCCTGGTCGATAAAAAAGGACGCTTTTTCAAACTGGAAAACATGTCTGAAAATTTTATTGCGAACCAGGTTAATAAAGAGAAATATACCCGCTTTGCCGGGAGGTATGTAAAAAATGCATACGACGTGAACCTCACGGAAAACGAAGATACCGTTGATGTTGACATTGCCGTGATGCTGAAGGTTGAAAACAAAGCCTTCAAAATTGAAAAACACGTCCATAACTACCCGCATTGCTGGAGGACCGACAAACCGGTTTTGTACTATCCGCTCGACTCGTGGTTTATCAAAACCACGGCTGTAAAAGAAAAAATGGTGGAATTGAACAAAACCATCAACTGGAAACCACAATCGACCGGCACCGGACGTTTTGGAAACTGGCTCGAGAACCTGGTTGACTGGAACCTCAGCCGTTCGCGGTTTTGGGGAACACCCCTGCCCATCTGGCGCACCGAAGACGGTTCGGAAGAAATCTGTATCGGCTCGGCCGAAGAACTGACTGCCGGCATTCAAAAATCAATCGAAGCCGGGTTTATGACGGAAAATCCCTACGAAGGATTTGTCGCCGGCGACAACTCCAAAGAGAATTACAACAAAATCGACCTCCATAAACCGTACATCGACAAGGTCGTGCTGGTTTCCCCGTCGGGAAAACCGATGTATCGCGAACCCGACCTGATTGACGTGTGGTTCGACTCAGGCGCCATGCCTTATGCTCAGCACCACTATCCATTCGAAAACAGTGAAAAATATAATCCGGCCACGGGCAAGGGAGTTTTTCCGGCCGATTTTATTGCCGAAGGCGTTGACCAAACTCGCGGATGGTTTTTTACCCTTCACGCCATTGCCACGATGATCGACGAATCGGTGGCCTTTAGAAATATCATTTCCAACGGGCTGGTTCTCGACAAAAACGGGAATAAAATGTCGAAACGTCTTGGCAATGCTGTTGACCCGTTTTCATCGATCGAAAAATACGGATCCATTGCGCTGGTACATGATTACCAATGCGCAACCGTGGGACAACCTTAAATTCGACATCGAAGGGGTGGAAGAAGTTAAACGTAAATTTTTCGGTACGCTTTACAATACCTACAATTTCTTTGCACTTTATGCCAATGTCGATGAATTCCGGTATTCCGAGGCTGAAATCCCCGTGGAACAACGCCCGGAACTCGACCGCTGGATTCTTTCACTGTTGAATTCCCTCATCCGCGAAGTGGGCGACAGTTACGAAAGTTACGAACCCACCCGCGCCGGTCGCGCTATTTCTGAATTCGTTACCGAAAACCTGAGCAACTGGTTTGTCAGGTTGAGCCGGAAACGTTACTGGGGTGGCGATTATTCAACCGATAAAATTTCGGCATACCAAACGTTGTTCACCTGCCTGCTGAACGTGGCAAAATTAATGGCGCCAATTGCACCGTTTTATGCCGATATGCTGTACACCGACCTGAACCAGGTTGCCGGCAGGGAACCCGACCAAAGTGTGCATCTGGCCGATTTCCCGGGTTTTGATGAAACCGTGATTGACAAAGATCTGGAAGAAAAAATGGATATTGCCCAAAGAGTTTCTTCCATGATCCTGGCCCTTCGCCGCCGGGAAAAACTAAAAGTACGCCAACCGCTGGCCAAAATTATGGTTCCCGTTCTTAATACGCATTTCCGCGAACAGTTCGAAGCCGTTAAAAACATCATACTGGCCGAAGTAAACGTGAAAGAAGTGGAATACCTCACCGATGCTGCCGGAATTATTAAAAAGAAAATCAAACCCAACTTCAAAACGCTGGGGCCAAAATATGGCAAACTCATGAAAGAAATTGCCGGGGTTATCAACCAGTTTGGCCAGACCGAAATTGCAGCGCTCGAAACTTCGGGCAGCTACGCCATTACTGCCGGAAATGAAACAGTAATCCTTGCTGCAGAAGATGTGGAGATTCAAACCGAAGATATTCCGGGATGGATTGTCGCAACCGAAGGACAAATTACCGTCGCTTTGGACATTAATGTGACCGAGGAACTGAAACTGGAAGGCATTGCCCGCGAATTCATCAATAAAATTCAGAACCTTCGGAAAGATAATAATTTTGAAGTCACTGACCGGATTGTCCTGACCATTCAGAAACACGAAAAAACCGATGAGGCGGTGATTCGTCATAAAGATTATATATGCGCGCAAACACTGGCAAATGGGCTCGAACTGACCGATAAGATGAACAGCCCCAATGCCCGTGAAGCTGAGATTGACAAAGATGTGGTAACACTGATTTTAGTGGAACGACAACTTTGATATGTTGTTTGACCTAATTTTAGTATAAAAAAATTACTAAATTAGGCAACTTTTGTAATTAACGGTAAGAACTAAAACCCTTATGTCATGGGAGAAAAAAACAGATATTCGGATGCGGAGTTACAGGAATTCAAGGAATTGATCCTGGAAAAACTGAAAAAGGCACAGGCAGACTACGAAATGTATAAAAATTCCATAACCATGGGCGACGGAAACGACACCCAGGATACATCGCCAACTTTTAAAGTACTGGAAGAAGGCGCAGCAACCCTGTCAAAGGAAGAGGCAGGAAAACTGGCCCAGCGGCAATTAAAGTTTATACAATATTTGCAGGCAGCTTTAATCCGTATTGAAAACAAAACGTACGGCGTTTGCCGCGAAACCGGAAAATTGATTTCCAAAGAACGGTTGAGGGCAGTACCACATGCCACGCTTTCAATCGATGCCAAAAAAAACCAGAAGTAAAATTTAAAAACATTTATATTTGCTCTTCAGATTTTTCATGAAAAATCCGAAGAGCATTTTTATATTACAACCATGAACATTTCACGCCGTACAAAATCGCTGCTCATCATACTGCTCATTTTGGTTGCCGACCAAATCCTGAAAATATGGATTAAAACCAACTTGTCGCTGGGCGACGAAATTGTTATTTTCAAAGACTGGTTCATCCTTCATTTTGTGGAAAATAACGGGATGGCCTTTGGTTTTGAATTTGCCGGAGAATAC
>CAZHKI010000044.1:7801-13988 GCA_964533365.1 uncultured Maribellus sp.
GCCGTCGTTGCCATTGGCTGGTACCTCTTGAAGCTGACCAAAATGAAAAATCTGCCTTTCGGCTTCATTGTCAGCATTTCACTCATCCTGGCCGGGGCAATCGGCAATATCATTGACAGCCTGTTTTACGGAATGATATTCGACCACAGCTACGGACAGGTTGCTTCCCTTTTTCCCGAAGGCGGCGGTTATGCCGGTTTCCTCCACGGTAAAGTGGTCGATATGTTTTATTTTCCGCTCATCAGCGGCCGTTACCCCGACTGGCTCCCATTCTGGGGAGGAAACGATTTTCTCTTTTTCAGACCGGTTTTCAATATTGCCGACTCGTCCATTACCATCGGAATTTTTTCTATCCTGCTGTTTTACCGGAACTATTTCAGTAAAATAGATGAAAAATCTTCTGATAAAGATGAAGTCCTGCATGAATCGGACAAAATTCCAACCAGCGAAGAAGAGATACGGGTTGATTAATTCATCGTATCTTCATTTTCCCCATTTTATTTTACTTTTGTACCTTTCGTTTTCATATTGAACGATTATGGAAAATCAATTGGTAATTTACAATACGCTGACCCGTAAAAAAGAAGTGTTTCAACCGCTGGTGGAAGGAAAAGCCGGGCTGTATGTTTGCGGTCCAACCGTTTACAGCGATTCGCACCTGGGCCATGCCCGGCCAAACATTACTTTCGACCTGCTTTACCGCTACATGACGTTTTTGGGCTATAAAGTCCGTTACGTTCGTAATATCACCGATGTGGGCCACCTCGAAAATGAAGCGGAAGAATCGGGCGAAGACAAAATCTCGAAAAAAGCCCGACTCGAACAACTCGAACCCATGGAAGTGGTACAAAAATACATGAACACGTTTCATCACAACATGGAACAACTGAACGTGCTGCCGCCCAGTATCGAACCACGCGCATCGGGCCATATCATTGAGCAGCAGCTGATGGTAGAAACCATTCTGAAAAATGGATTCGCCTACGAAGCAAACGGTTCGGTCTATTTCGACGTGGAAAAATACAACGAAAAATACCAATACGGAAAATTGTCGGGCCGGAACCTCGACGACATCAAAACCAACACACGGCAATTAGACGGCCAGGACGAAAAGAAAAATCCTTACGATTTTGCTCTTTGGAAAAAAGCATCGTCAGGACACATTATGCGCTGGCCGTCAAAATGGGGCGAAGGTTTTCCGGGCTGGCACCTCGAATGTTCGGTAATGAGCACCAAATACCTTGGCGAGCAGTTCGATATTCACGGCGGCGGCATGGATCTCACCTTTCCGCACCACGAATGCGAAATTGCCCAATCGACCGCCAGCCAGGGAAAAGAAGCCGTGCGCTACTGGATGCACAACAACATGATTACCATCAACGGGCAGAAAATGGCCCGCTCGCTCGGTAATTTTATTACTCTGCAGGAGTTGTTCACCGGCAGCCACAAAATGCTCGAACAGGCTTATTCGCCCATGACCATCCGCTTTTTCATCCTGCAGGCCCATTACCGCAGCACCATCGATTTTTCGAATGAAGCGCTGCAGGCCGCCGGGAAAGGATTGGAACGGCTGATGAATGCCGTAAAAACAATTGGCGAACTGCCGGTTTCGGCCGAATCGACCATCGATGTGGCCGGGCTGAAGGAAAAATGTTTCGCTGCACTCAGCGACGATCTGAACAGCCCTGTCGCTATCGCCCATTTGTTCGACGGCGTGAAAATGATCAACTCCATTAAAGCCGGGCTCGAAAAAATTTCAGCAACCGACTTGCAGGACCTGAAATCATTTTTCAATTCCATTGTTTTCGATATTCTGGGACTGAAAGACGAACAGGCCGCCAGTCAGGCCGACCATTCGGTTTTAAACGGCGCCGTGGATATGCTGCTGAAACTCAGGATGGAAGCCAAAGCCGACAAAAACTGGGCAACAGCCGATAAAATCAGGAACGAACTGAATGGGCTGGGCGTCGAAATCAAAGATACCAAAGACGGATTCGAGTGGAGTTTGAAATAGGGAAAACAAATTTTCAGTGTCCGGTTTGTAACCTTCTGGTTGAATAAAAGCCAGGGATTGGCGCGTGGGTGCTGATGTGATTTTTAAATTTTAATTTTTTGACAGATATGTTTTCAGGAATAGTAGAAGGATTTGGAACGGTTGTAAAAATCGAAAAAGAACAGGAAAATGTACATTTTACGCTCACCTGTCCGTTTGCTGGCGAGCTGAAAGTAGATCAAAGCCTTTCGCACAACGGCGTTTGCCTCACCGTGGTGGAAGTGGACAAAGAGAAAAAAAACTACAAGGTAACGGCTATCAAGGAAACGCTGCTGAAAACCAACCTCGGATTGCTGGAAGTGGGTTCGAAAGTGAACCTCGAACGCAGCATGATGATGAATGGCCGCCTCGACGGCCACATTGTTCAGGGGCATGTTGATCAAACCGCCACCTGCGTTAAGGTGGAAGAAGCCCAAGGAAGTTGGTATTACACCTTTGAATATCCTTTCGATTTGGAAAAGGCCAGACAGGGTTACATGACCGTTGAAAAAGGCTCGGTTACCGTAAACGGCGTGAGTTTAACGGTTGTCAATTCAAAAGACAATTCCTTTCAGGTAGCCATTATTCCATTTACCTATGAAGTGACGAACTTTCACACGTTCCGGGTTGGTTCAGTAGTAAACCTCGAATTTGACATCATTGGCAAATACCTGAGCAAACTGAATTCGTACAACAAATAAATTCAGATAAAACCATCCGGAGAGGCTCGTTCAAAACGGGCCTTTTTTTATGTTCCCTTCTAAACATTAACAGGTGGCAACTGTTTCTTTTCTAACCGCAAATCATTACCTTTTCGACATGAAGAAAACCGCATTGATAACTGGCGCCTCAAAACGTATTGGCAGGGCAGTGGCCGAACATCTGGCCACAAAAGGCTGGAACATAATCATTCATTATCATTCGTCGGAAAAATCAGCCGAAGCATTTTCTGATGAATTAAAACAAAAATACCCTGAACAACTTTTTGGAACGGTAAAAGCGGATTTGTCGGATGAAAATGAAGTTGGTGCGCTGATTTCCGGTGTTGTTTCCCGGTTTGGCATTTTCGGGCTGTTAATCAACAATGCTTCGGTTTTCGATGCCGGTTCTGTCAAAAAAACTGAATTTGAACTGTTTGACAACCAGATTCGCGTCAACCTGAAAGCGCCGTTTTTCCTGATGCGAGATTTTGCCAGCATTTGTAAAGCCGGGAACATTATCAATTTTGTGGATACCCGGGTTACCACAAACAAAACGAATTTTGCGGCTTATTCATTGTCGAAAAAAGGGCTTTGGGAACTGACCAAAATGGCGGCGCTGGAATTTGCCCCCGAAATCAGGGTCAACGCCATCGCTCCGGGAGTTACGCTGGCGCCTGAAGACAAAGACGAAAGTTATTTGCAAAACCTGGCTGCGGCCACTCCCATGAAAAAGCCGGGAGGCGTTGATCCGGTTCTGAAAAGTATCGATTATATCCTGGAAAATGACCACCTGACCGGACAGTTGCTGTTTGCCGACGGCGGTGAAAACCTGGGACAATACATTTAAAAATTCACAATATGGCAGTAATAAGGGTAAAAGATCTGTTAATCAGGACCTACATCGGTTTTAATCCGGAAGAAATGGTCAACAAACAGGATGTGTTGATCAATTTTGAAATTGAAACCGACATTCCGCACAGCGCTTTGGAAACCGACGAACCGACAGGTATTCTCGACTATAAAACCATCACCAAAAAAGTAATCGCTCTGGTACAGGACGGAAGGTTTAAACTGCTGGAAGTGATGACCCAAAAAATCCTCGACCTGATTATGGATGACGAAAAGGTGAAACGTGCGCGCGTGGAAGTTGACAAACCCCATGCCCTGCGGTTTGCCCGTTCTGTATCGGTAGAAATGGAGGCCCGGCGATGAACGAATGTATTATTGGGATCGGCTCAAATATTGATGCCGAAAACAACATTGCAGCAATGCTGCAGATTTTGGCTGAGCAGGTTGAGATAGTGTGCGTTTCATCATTCCTGAAAACCAAACCGCTGGGAATTTCCGATCAGCCCGATTTTACCAACGGGGCCGTAAAAATCAGGACTCACTTCAGTTTTGAAGAATTAATCCCATTTTTGAAAAGTATTGAAGATCAACTGGGGCGCGACCGCACAGCCCCGAAATTTGGGCCGCGGACGATGGATTTGGACATTGTGGTTTGGAACAGCCAGATTGTGGATGATGATTATTTTTCGCGCGATTTCCTGAAAACCGTTGTGGATCAGTTGATTTAGAACCGGTTGTTTTTGCTAAACCGTACAAATAACTCATTCAAACCTTCAATCCCTGAAACCGCGCTCAAATCGTCCACAACAAAATCGGCCCCGTTTTCGAGCAGTTCTTTTGCATTGTTCTCGCGGGCAATCCCGAGTGTCAGTCCAAAATTCCCTTTCTTCCCGGCCTGAACACCTGAAACGGCATCTTCCACTACAACCGATTTTCCAGGTTTTACCCCCAGAATTTCGCAGGCAGTGGTGAAAATGTCGGGCTCCGGTTTTCCTTGCAGCCCCAGTTCGGCCGAAACCACACCATCGACCCGGGCGCCGAAAACGGGCAGCAGTTTAACAGCTTTTAAAACCTGTTCGCAATTTTTGCTCGATGATGCCACGCCGAGTTTTATTCCTGCACCCATTAATTCACGAATCAGTTCAACCGTCGATTTATACACTTCCACGCCCTCTTTTTCGATGACTTCGTTAAATGCTTCGTTTTTGCGGTTACCCAGCCCGCAAACGGTTTCACTGCCCGGCGCATCAAGTGGACTGCCATATGGGAGAGCTATCCCGCGGGATTGCAAAAACGATTCAACCCCTTTGTACCGGGGTTTCCCGTCAACATAAGGAAGATAATCGGCTGCGTGGGTAAACTCGCAAAAAGGTTCGCCGTAAAGTTTTTCCCTTTTCAGCAAATATTCGTCGAACATTTTTTTCCAGGCTACGGCATGAGTAAGAGCCGTCTTGGTAATCACACCGTCCATGTCGAAAATAACCGCTTCGAAATTCAGATTCTTCATATGCGCAGTTTCAAATTAAAATCGTGACAAACATAAAAAAATTGGCCGGTTACCTGAGATAAAAAAATGAGCTGAAATCTGCCATAAATAAATTGATCACTACAACAATTTCAGATGATTTCAGCAAAATGAGAGGTAAACTCCTCAAACGTCATGGGATAGGGTTCACCCATATTTTCGAGATATTTTGCTGAAAATGAGTTGAAATTAAATTTGGCCAGATAGGTGTTGTTAACTTTTTGCGACGTCCAGACTTGCAGGTACACGGCTTCTTCGTTCAACTCGTCATAATCGAAAATTCGGCGGGTGATAGCGTCCATTTCTTCCAGGTTTCCTTCCTTTTTATAAATTGCTCCCAGTTTCAGCAGGTTGTCGATAACCTGGTTCCCTACCAATCCGCGGATTTCATCAAGCCAGGGCCAGTTTGAGTCTTTCAGAAAACGGCCTTCTTTTACCAGAAGAAAAAAAGTTTTCAGTTGTGGTTCGGTCATATCTCCCTTGATGGTGCACAATCGGGAAGCTTCAACAAAGTCGCAGAACAGCGGTTCACTGGTTTTAGCAACTATAAAACCATTTTGTGCCCTGATTTCTATCCCGTCAACATTCAGAAGAAGTTTCCGGAGTTTATTCAGGGTCACTGCGCGGTTGTTGGCCACTTTTTGTGAAGAAATTCCCGGCCACAGGTTTTCATTAATATCGGAAACGAGTGCTCCAGCTCCATTTTTTAACGTGGAAATCAAAATATAGAACAAAAGTTCCTTCACCTTTGGTGTAAACATTTCTGTAATTTCCTTCCCTTGGTTGTCAACAATCCTGAATTTTCCAAACAACCGGATTTGATTTTCCGATTGGGAAGAAGGGAGGCTCATGAGTGGTTTTTTTGATTTTGACCGTTTCCGTACCACCCCCATATAAATCACAGCAAAAATCGCAACAAGAAGTAACAGGGTTATGATAATTTTTGTAACCGGATGTTTTATTTCTTCCCTGCCGGCTGTTTTTGGATCCAAAACAATTTCTTCGCTTAGTGCGAGCCGGTTGATTTCCTCGTTTCCCAGCGGGCGGTTCCAGAAATTCAGGTCATCGATGTACCCGCGG
>CAZHKI010000045.1:0-7965 GCA_964533365.1 uncultured Maribellus sp.
CTGAACCTTTACTGAGGCTTTGAAATTACCAGCCTCCGGAGAAATTACACGGGTAAGAAGATTTACTCTTGAATTTGGTACAGTACCAATGCAGTGAAGCTTGCCGTTTTCCACTTTCCAGTCTTCCAGCGGAATGGACCAAAAGTCTCTCCCAACCCAGACGCGATCGTTGGTATTGTCAAAGCCGGCTGTGAATTCTGCTTTTTTAGTGCAGGAAGTGAAAATCATTATTAAAATGAAACTGATGAGTCCAAGAAATTTCATACGCTGTTGTTTTTTAAAGTTTAATCTTCGAGTAGTTTGATTTTAAACCGCTCGTTCTCTCTGCCGGTGTGTGTTTATTCATTATTCCCGGTAATCCGGATTATTCGGGACCAGTCCCAGACTTCCCAGAAAGTCCATACAGGCAGCCCGCACATTATAGTCACGGTCGTTCATTTGATGAACATCCCGGATGGTTTCCACAAAAGGTCCTTTGTTTTTGCTGTAAAGAAGATAATTGATAGCCATGAGCGAAACATTCAGGTTCTTACCGGCGCAAAACTTTTTCAGGTTTTCCTCCGCCATTTTATTTTCTGACATTTCGTAAACAATGGCTGAGGCCGTTACCGCCACCGGCGGATATTCGTCATTCATCGATTGAATAATAGTTTCAGAATAAGGTTTTACATCTTCGGAGGTTTGGCTGCGAAGGCCCAGCATGGCCCAGTAGCGAACAATATTGTTTGAACTGCCAAGATATTTGACTTGCTTTTCCGCTATCTCTTTTCCACGGAACCCGGCCAGCGATGCCGCTTCGTAAATTTCTTCCAGCGGATATCTTGTTTTGTCCAACCTGAATTCATAAGCTGTGTTTTTTTTTGAAAGCCCGGCAATTTCATACTCCGGAAGGAACATCACATCGCGCGACTGAAGAATTTCCTGTTTCAACAGGCTTCGCATTTTCTCCAACACGGGTAAAAATTCCGGTTGGCCTGCCAGATTTTTTGTTTCCCACAAATCGTTTTCAATATCAAACAGGAATTCCGCAGGCCTCGGTTCAAACAGGCTCTGTTGTAATGGATTGAGTTTGTTTTCAGCCCAGTCTTTCCGCATTTGCTGTTTGATTTCGCCAATTTCCATGTAGCGGATGTAGCGGGCTTCGTTGATAAACGGCAAAAAGTTGCGCGAATAAACATATTTCCCGTCGGTAACGGAGCGTACCATGTCGATACCGTTATCGGAACGGTCGGATGAGAGAAACAGGTGATCAACCGGCTCTTTTCGCTTCTTTCCGAGATAAGGCCTTCCTTCCAGGTGTTTCGGGATTTCTCCCCCGGCCAGGCTGATGATGGTTGGCGCCATGTCGGTAAAATCAATCAATTCGTCGGTTATTATCCCGGCAGTTCCCCACGGTGACAGGTGTTTGTACATTTCGGGGAACCAGATCACAAACGGCACCCGGTAGCCGAAGTTGATCCCGTTGGTTTTTCCGCGCGGCATCCCCTCGCCGTGGTCGGCAAAAAAAAAGATGATGGTGCTGTCTTTCAGGTTGTCCTCTTCAAGCCGGGCCAGCAATGCGCATTTCCGGACTGTCGCGGTAAAACGGTGGCATTTCGAAATCGTTGTCGCCAATCTGTTCTTCTAGGTTGAGTTGCCGGAAAACATTTTCAAGGTACCATTTGTAGGTTTCGGTCATGGTGCGCGACTGGTGCGAATCGTTGTAGTTAAAGACTGCGAAAAACGGTTGTCCCGGCTGGCGGTCCCACCAGCCTGCTTTTGCCGAACTTTCGCTCCAGGCTTCCAGAATAAACTCTTTTTCACCTGCCACATTGTAATCGGTTTTCACATTGTTGGTGGTGTAATAACCCAACTGCTGAAGATAAAAAGGAAATCCTTTGATAAATCCCGGAACAGGATATTTGCTGCGGTGGTTCCCCGTGCCGGTTTTGTAAGTTTTCACCCCGGTAATTATGGCTGTACGACTGGGCGAACAAACCGTACCGGTTGAAAAAGCATTGGTGAAACGCACCCCATCTTCCGCCAGTTTGTCGATAACGGGCGTACTTGCATTTTTATTTCCGTAACAACCGATAAACTGTGGCGAAGTGTCTTCAATGGTTACCCACAGAATGTTGGGTTTGGGCTGAGAAAAAACGTAAATGGACAATAAAAAAATTATTGCTGTGAAAAAGAAATGTAATTTCATTACGGACAAAAAAGAATATAATTATTTAAGCTCTAAAGGGTGAATGTCCTGCAAGTCATCTCCTTTTATTTTTGCATAAGCATCCATCATTTCCTGCAATTTTTCCTGATTTTTGGCGGCCAGATTTTGTTGTTGCCCCAGTTCTTCAGCCAGATTATACAACTGATATTCAGATGAGTTACCCAACTCAATATTAACTGATTGATTAACTGCCGGCCCCGGATATGGCGGGATCATCACCCAGTTACCTTTCCGCAGGGCTGTGCGCGACGAGGCTTCCAGTACCAGTTCATCGCGGCCCTGGTTACTTTTTCCCATCAAAACATTCAACAAATCCTGACTGTCGGGAACGCGGGTTTTGCTGACGGTCAGCGCAGCCAGCGACGATAATAAATCGACATGGCACACGAGCGCATCGGAAACGGCAGGTTGAATTTTTCCTTTCCAGAATACAATAAAAGGGACCCGAGTACCGGCTTCAAACAAACTGTATTTTCCACCGCGCAGTGGTCCCCAGGGCGTGTGGGTTCCCAGTTTTTCAACGGCATCGTCGTAATAACCATCGTTAACCACGGGACCATTATCGCTGGAAAAAATAACCAGTGTATTTTCCAGGATTCCTTCCTCCTCTAAGGTTTTCATCAATTCACCCACACACCAGTCGGCTTCCATAATAACGTCGCCACGTGGCCCCATTCCGGAAGCGCCCACAAAACGCTGGTGCGGAGTGCGCGGCACATGCGGCTGCTGTAAGGCATAATACAGGAAAAAAGGACTGTTTTTTTGTTCCCTGATGTATTGTTGTGCTTTTAAAAGAAAATCATCAGCCATATTTTCGTCAATCCACATAGCCGATTTCCCTCCCTTTTGAAAACCAATACGGGGAATTCCGTTGTGAATGGAATTGTTGTGCCCGTGATGCCACATCATTTTACACAGTTCCGGATTTTCGAGACCTGTCGGTTCCCCTTCGAAATTTTTTGAATAATCAACCTGGATTGGATCTTCCGGATTAAGACCAACGACATATCCGTTTTCAAGAAAAACAGTTGGAACCCTGTCCTGGGTGGCTGCCATGATGAAGGAATAATCAAACCCGACTTCGTTTGGTCCTGGCGAAACATGTGCATTCCAGTCCACATCGCCACGACCCAGTCCAAGATGCCATTTCCCGACAATACCTGTGTAATAACCCCTTTCTTTCAACATTTTTGGAATTGTCATTTTTGTAGTATCGATAATGAGCGGCGCAGAACCGGGGAGAATTTTTGCATCCTGGTTCCGCCAGGGATATTCACCGGTTAGCAGCGCATATCGGCTGGGCGTACAGGTCGACGACGTGGAATGTCCGTCGGTAAAGCGGATGCCACCTTCGGCCAGTTTGTCGAAATTGGGCGTTTGCAGTTGGGTTGCACCATAAGCGCTTACATCGCCGTAACCCAGATCGTCGAGGTAAATAATAATGATATTGGGCTGTTCGTCCGGTTTGACTGAACAGCCAAACCAAATTGTCAACGACACCAGGAAGGTAATAAAAATCAGTTTCAGATTCATGTCCGATATTTTTATCCGTTGCAGAATGTTTTCTTTCGAAGATATAAAAAAAGAGGAAAGCATTATCTGGTAATGCGGAATAATGCCTTTCCCCGGCAAAATTTAGTTTCATATATTTGGATTGATATCCTATTCTGATAGGAGAACCAGTCATTTATAATCATCTGTTTTTCTGATATTTATAGTAAACACAAACCATCGGGTGTACAGATCGGCAACACCACCTTTCTCTCATGTTTTTTGCACCGGGGAAAGATTATAATAATCAGTTTAAATCCATGAAATCAGGTTCATCAGAATTTACCACAATGAAAATTCACACAAAACACTGATTACTTATTGTTTACAACGATTTTCGCCTAATGAATGCAAAAGGGCTTTTAATCCGGCTGAAGTTTTTTTTCAGGATCATTTCGGCTGCCAGCCGCCCGATTTCGTCGTGGTTGGTTGAAATAGTGGAAATCCCGTCTTCCAGGATTTCTTTTACCGGTGTGTCGTTGTAAGCGACTAACCCAATATCTTTACCCAATTTCCAGTTTCTGCCTTTGGTTATTTTAATCATCCGGTACAAATCGTCGTCAGTAATCAGCACAAATGCTTCCCCACGAACCACATCACCTTCGTTCAACTGGTCGATGACCGAGTACTCCAATCGATTGATTTGGCAAAAAATCTGAAACCCGCGCAGGATGTATTTTGAGTAATACTGGTTTTGCGGGAAAACCAGATTGATTTTCCGGTATTTGCGAATCAGTTCAATGCCGCTTTCCAGGGCTGTTTGAATATCTTTTTCATATTCCTGATAAACAATCGGATAATCCTTTAACGCCGGCAAATTCCGGTCAACCAGTAATACCTTTTCCTTTGGAATTTTTCGAATGGCTTCAACCACTTCTTCGCTTTCGTTCTTAAAATGTGGCAAAATGACGTAATAATCGTAGGTGGTAATGTGGTTGTCGATGATTTCTTCGAACTGTGTTAAATCGTAATTATAGATAAAAACATCGATACTGGCCTTGTTCCCAAGGTTTTCGGACAATGAATAGTAAATGTTTCTTTTATAGTTGCTCAGTTTGTTTAAGATCAGTGCAACCTTCATTTTTTTGTGAACATTCACCTGGTTGATATAATAACCTTTCCCGCGAACCGATGACAAAACTCCTTTTTTCTTCAGAAAAACATACGCTTTTTCAACCGTGTCGCGCGAAAGCAACAGTTCTTCGCTGGTTTCATTGATCGACGGAATCCGCTGCCCCTGTCTGAAAATCCCCGATTCAATATCAGAAATAATGATATCAACAACCTGCTTGTATTTGGGTACTTCCGACTGATGGTTGATCCGCGAATATCTGTTCATTTTTTGATTTTAACCGACAAAATTAATAAGTGTTTTTATAAAACCGTCTGCCACTCATAAAATCGTATTCCATTCATTTTTATAAACTGCCGCCAACAATTTTTATGGTAGTCCTGCGGTTTAACCTGCGGCCTTCGGGTGTTTCGTTCTCCGACACCGGTTTTTCCGAACCGTAACCTTTCCACTGCATACGGTTTTTCTCAATTCCGGTATGATGAAGGTATTCAACCACTGATTTGGCCCGCAGTTCCGATAAATGGCGGTTTTTCTCCGCGATTCCCGAATTGTCCGTATGTCCCTGGATTTCGACTTTCAACGTGGTATTCCGGGTTAGGAATGTAGCCAGTTTTTGCAATTCAGGTTCCGATTGTGATAAAATCGTAAACGAATCGGTTTCAAAATAGATATTGTACAATTCCATTTCGGCCCCAACTTCAACCGGGTCGAGTTCAATATCGAGCAAATAGGGGTCGAGCGACGATTTAGTATCGGTGAGCGAAAACGACTGCGAATAAAACAGATAGCCTTCTTCCGAAATGTGAAATGCGTAATTATCGCCCAGCGGCAAACAAAGAAAAATTTCACCATTTTTACCGGCCTTCTCAGAAAGGATTTCTTCTTTTTCACCTGTGATTTTCACCAGTTCGACCTGAGCCGGAACTGGCTGTTTTGTTTTTTTATCCCGCACATTCGCTTTCACATAAGTTACCGGATCGGGCTGCAACTTTTCATCCAAAGGAAAACAATAAATATCGAGGCCGGTGTTGGGGTTACGGGTCGATGCAAAACAGGCGTTTTTCCCGTCAGCGCTGACGATTAGCCCCTGTTCGTCTTTGTGTGTATTGATGGGATATCCAAGATTTTCAGGGGCCGAAAATGTTTGATTCAGATTTTTCGCAGCAACAAACAAATCAAAACCGCCCATCCCGGTATGAAAATCGGACGCAAAATAAAGGCTGCGGTTGTTGGGGTGGATAAACGGAGAAATTTCGTCGCCCGGGGTGTTGATTTCACTGTCAAGGTTTTCCGGTTCGCCCCATTTTAAATCACCATTCTGATTTCGGCTAATCAGTTCAATCCGCCAGATATCTTTGTTTCCGAAACCTCCGGGGCGGTTCGAGGAGAAATACAAATAGCGGTTATCGGACGAGAATCCGGGTTGCGACTCCCAGTCAGCCGTGTTAACCGGGCTGCCGGCATTTCGGGATTTACTCCACTGTTTGCCATTCCAAACCGAATAGTAAATATCGCAGCTTCCTTTCCCGTCGGGGCGGTTGCAAGCACTGAAAAACATAAGGATTTCATCGGCTGAAAAAACCTGTGCCCCTTCGTTCATCGAAGTATTGATGTCGGAAATGGGAATGGAAGGCCCCCACCCCGTTGAATCAAAAATTGAAAAATAGAGATCTTCCTGAGGAATTTTCCCTTTCATTTTTATCAGCCGTGTAAAAATCAGTTTTTGTTGATCGACCGACAAATACGGCCAGTATTCATCATCTCTGGTGTTGATATTTGAATTCAGCGGTTCCGGACGAAAATCGACCGGATGCTTCATCGCTTCTATGGCAAACCGGCAGTTTTCTGTTTTTCGAATGATTTCCTCCTTCCGTTTTTCGCTTGCACTGCCAGTTTCCAGGTATTTTTCAAAATAATTCAGCGCCGATGCATATTCTCCGATCCGGTAGTGTGCTTCGCCCAGGCGGACCAGAATTACCGGATTTGCAGAAACCGGAAGCGCTTTTTCGAGGTAATCAATTTCGTTGCGGACAGAATCCAAATCATGGTAAATATCGGAAAGCAAGAGAGCAGCATTCACGAAGCCAGGATCGGCGCTCAAGGCTTTTTCGGCTTCGGCAATTGCATTTTTATAATCGCCCAATCGAAAATAGTGCTGCGATTTTTCGAAAGATTTTTGTGCCCGCGATTGCCCCGATACCGAAAAATGCAGGGACAGAAGCAAACTGACAAACAGAATTGCTTTATTAATCCTTAAAAATAACTGTTTCATGTTCATGGCGTTTTCACATTTCGTAATGTGCAATTTGCATAACTCTTTGCAGATTTCAAATTTATTAACTTCTTTTTGGCATGATGAACACCTTCCAATGGTTCCCGATTACCCAAAAACTCCTTTTTCTTCACCATTTCATTCAATTGGTTAACCGATAAACGGTTACGCCAGCTCATTATTTTGAATCAATTTTTCAATTTTGAAATATACGACAAGGCTTAATATTGCTATAACCAACTTTAAATCAATTTATAATAAACACAAAAAAAATCAGAATCGGGTGTGGCAGTTCAATAAAAATTTTCTATTTTTCGCTGGATGAATTATATATAAATCTAACACTTTAATTTTTTATTTTATCGGTTGTTAAAATGATGAAAAAGAATCTTAAGAAGAACCCTTCCGGTTTCGACGATGGCAACAATTTCTTCTCAGGAAAAAAAGTTTCGGCATTAAAAAACAAAGGCCTGAAAAAGAGGCTCTCCATTTACGAGGAATTTGAAGAAGAAGATGAAGATTTTGTTGTCCGCGAAAAATTTAAAAAACGCAACAAGTAAGCAGAGACTTTTTCGAGTATGTAATTTCCACTCTTGCAACAATGGATTAATTCATTTTAATTAACGCTATAATCCCAACCATCAATTCAAAAGTAAACCTGTCGTTAGGTGCTTTATTATTCATAAAAAGCATCGATGCCGGGATAATTATATTTTGAACGTGCAATATTTTCGGGGAAACAGAAGTAACCGGCCTCGGCTGTCATGCAAAGTTCGCCGTTACCGTCAAGCAAAACGCAACTGATTTTTGCCAGCCGTTTTTCTGTTGAAACCACTTTCCCAATTATAGTAATCTCGC